>NZ_JARAMO010000132.1:0-3793 GCF_028807275.1 Mameliella sp. AT18 | reverse complement strand
CTCCCGACATCTTCGGTGTAAACGAAGCGGATGCTCGCCAAGGTATTGATTTTTGGCCAACCAATCCGTTCGTAAACAGGCGTGTTTCACGGTTTGTCCAAGATTTTCAGGTTCACACAGGTTCATTGAACTTCCATGCACTTCGTAGAATTTCTTGCATGTAGCGCTTGGTATACGCTCCTTCAGATGATCCGAGAGGACAGCAACGGGTTCGAACCAAGAAACGCCGGTCAAAGAACGATCGCTCCGCTGCTCCCTCCATGAGCACCACTGACATATGGGGTTAATCCGCCAGTACAGCGGCCAAACTGTGCGGTTGGCCTGCCACGTTCTAGGGATAAATCGAGACAGTAAGCCAAAGAGTTTCCATTTCCTTTCCCCCCGGGTATCCTCCCCCGGAGCTCAGACTCGTGTTTTTCTAAGTGTATGGAAGTGAGCAAAAAATGGCAGTCGATTACAACGCCAATTTCCAAGACTACGATACAGCCGGTGACGCGACCACTAGTGGCACCACGGACTTTGGCGGTACGATGATCGACGATGGCTTCTGGAACCTTGGTGATCCGGCGTACGGCTACAGTCAGTATGACTACGAAGGATATTTCGTATCCGGTGGACACACATTTCTCGTATTTTACAGTGCCAGCACCTCCCAGCCTGCACTGCTGTCTCCCTCGGCCACACTCGCGGAATTCCCGAGCACCTTCCAGATGGGTGACTTCGCCCTGACGACAGACCCCCTGCCCGTCTGTTTTGCCGCAGGCACGATGATCGCCACGCCGGATGTTGAATGTGCCGTCGAGACCCTGTCCATCGGTGACATGATCCGCACTGCGGATGGCGGAACCACTATGGTCAAATGGATCGGGCGCCAGACCATGCACAAGCGTTTCACCCCGGCCGAGCGCTTTGCTCCTGTCCGGGTTCACTCCGGTGCCCTGGGCAACGACCTGCCACACACGGACCTAGTGTTGACCGCGGACCATGCCCTGGTCCTCGACGGGCTGGCGATCAACGCAGGTGCGCTAGTCAATGGCACCACGATCACGGTGGAACCGATTGGCACTCTCCCCGAGCGCGTGACCTACTACCACATCGAGACCGAGGGGCATGAGATCATCCTGGCAAACGGCGCGGCGGCAGAAACCTATGTCGACTACGTCCAGCGCCGTGCTTTCGACAACTACGCCGAATACCTCGACCTGTACGGTGAAGAACCTGCAATTGTCGAGATGCCCCTGCCCCGCGTTTCGGCGCCTCGCCTTGTACCGTCGGCAATCCGTGCACGGCTGATGCGGGAAAGAGCAGCCTGAACGGCCCGTGCGAACGATCCTCGATCGACCAGCGCCTCAATCCGTCCGCGTCCCCCAGAGCGCGTCGGCGCCTGGATCGTAGAACCTGTGCATGTCAGTTGTTACCCGATAAGTTGAAAAGCAGACTAACCCAACGCTATGAAGGTTAATCAATGCTGGTTCGGTCACAGAAAACTTCATCCCAAGTCCACGCCGACAACGACAACTGTCCTCCGACACGATTTCGTAGAGTTCGTGCCGCGATCATGCTACTGCTCGGCTGGAGCCATCTTGTAATACTCCTGTGGGCTTCAGCCCACCTTTTGGGCTCATAAAAGAAAAGCTCTCCAGGTCGCTAAGTATATTGAACCAAGGCTCGGAGCCTTCGATCACCGTCACTTCAAAAATTTTTTGATCAAAGCGAAGACTTCCAATTACTGTTGAGCCACGCGATCCAAACAGACAAGTACGCAGGCCAGACTGAAGTTGGCAAGAGGATGCCGATTTCGATCCAATAGCAACCGGCGTTAACGTATCGTTAAACACAGCATGCCATTTCCTTCACGAAAACTACCTAAAAGCATAGAGGAGCCAACATGTCCCCAGATGAAATCGCCAAACGTGCCGAGGCAACGGCCAAACGCTGCGATGAACAAGGCTTCTTCTCAACGGCTAAGGCTTTGCGCACCCTTGTATGTGAATTAGGTGAGAGCGGCTGGCTATCCAACGTCAACCACGATGCAAAACTACAACAGAACGGTGCTACTTCAAAGGAAACGTGACTCCTGTCTTAACCTCAGCTTTACCCACAGATCCTATCCGTGGTTGCGTAAATGCTGACAGGTCAACTAGGGAGACCAACATGCCCAATCTGTACGACGAAATAATGAACCTGTTGCACGAAGCGGGAGCATTTGCCGAAGTCCAGCGCCAAGAGAGATTGAACCAAGCTGTTCGTCATGCGAAGCAGACAGCAGAAACTGAATTATTTTCTGATCTCGCTCGTCAGAACACTCGATCGCGTGCGTGCTTTTTATCTCGCTAGACACTCCAAAATCGTGGACTCCGAAAACCACGAGAACCACGATCAAGTTCAGGAACATAGAAGTTCTGGACAACTTCGGCGCTACCAGCCCCAGGATGGCACGAACCCAACATTGGTCACCGGCTAAAGTAACCGTTGAGCAACATAAACCAAGCGCCACTGAAATTCGCAAGTCAGGCTAAATCGATCAAGCCTTCCACAACTGCCGTTTGAGTTGCGATAGTTCAGAAACCTCGCAACAGAATAATTTCTATTGGATGAGAACATGTACCGACTAACTCGAAAAGATTTATAAGACACAGTTCCAAGCAGCCTGTCCTGACAGAGGGCGGTGACAGAAGGTAGTTATTAGCCCACGAGGCCGAAAAGTATATTCCCGGCCTCGTCGTTAGCACATTGGTTAGACAGGGAAACGCAACTAGACGGCCCCACGAAAGATTATTTCGCCGTCAAGCCACCCCTTTTTCTGCACCGCCAAAGAATTTTTCAAGTAGTGTAATTGGCATTTGCCTGCGCGAAGAAATTCGCGGCAAAGACATCTCTGAGATCGTTCTGTCATCTCCAAAAATTTTTACATACTCTTCGTAGTTGTCAAAGACTCTACGCCCTACATAATCAATGAATGTTTCCGCAGGCGCCCCATTTGCCAGAACAACTTCATGCCCAGAGGTTTCGATATGATAGTACACCATTTCATCTGGCAATTCATTCGGGTGCGGAATTACAATGTCCACACCATTCGCCAGCACCCCGGCATTTACGGCAAAACCATCTACTACCATCGCGTGGTCCGCCGTCACGACCAGGTCAGTGTGAGGGATGCCGGCGCCAATAGAACCCGCCTTGATCCGCACTGCCGTATGTCGCTCCGAGCGCCCTGAAAAAACTCGTTTGGTGGTATATGTACCGATCCACAAAACTTCTATGTTTCGACCATCTGCGGAGGAAACTACATCACCACGAGACAGTGATTGAACCGGGACTTCACCAAACGGGGTCGAAATTAGTGTCCCGAACGCGAAACAAGCGGCGTTGTTTGGATCAGACTGTCCAGTTACAACGCTGTTATCAGTTCCAATGATAAACGGCCCAAAGCCCTGCTGGAAGGCATCGCCCTCAACAACACCCGATGTAATAAGTGACTGGATGGTGGAACCGTCAAGAGATCCGCCCTGTAGAGACACTGGCCCAGGATCGGTGTTGGTGCCAAAGGTCACAACGCTTGTAGGGGACCCACCATCATCAACGACTGCAATCAGAAAGTTCTGAGGATTCCCATCCAATAGATCACCATTGGTCACAGGAAAATTGTAGTAATCAAATCCACCCGCGCTCAAAGAAGGCAACGAAGCCGCAATACTGAGATCAATTGTGTAGGCAGCGTCGAACTGGGCAGTGTTGGCATTCTTTGAATCGTAAAACTCAATCTGGACCTGTCACGCTCTGGTGCCGCTCC
>NZ_JARAMO010000131.1:0-3418 GCF_028807275.1 Mameliella sp. AT18 | reverse complement strand
GGAGCGGCACCAGAGCGTGACAGGTCCAAAGGGATCAGCAACGCGGAGGGTTGGGAGCGTATCACGCCGGACGACCAGAACGACTGGCTGAACCAGCGGGACGCCAGTTTCGACGCATTCTTGGCAATCGGAAATAAGAAAGACGATGGGCAATACCTTTTCGATACCTTTTCGCAGGGCGCGCAGACTGCCCGGGATGCATGGTGTTTCAATTTTAGTCGCTCTAAGATCCACTCAAATGTGCAGCGCTTGATTGCGACTTATGACGAGGAACGACACAGGTTCAGAGCTCTCGGGCGAAAGTTTCCTACGGCAAAAGCTCGAGACAAGTTCGTCGGTGAATTTGTTACCACTGATGAGACCCGGATTAGCTGGAGCCGATCACTAAAAGCCAATGTTGGGCGAGATCGAGAGATCGAATTCATCCCAGAAAATGTGGTTATTTCGCACTACCGGCCTTTCTCAAAGCAGCGCATGTATTTCGACAGGTCCTTGAATGAGTATGTTTTTAAGATCCCACAGTTTTTCCCGCGTGCAGACATCGAAAACCGGGTGATCTGCACCGTTGGAACGGGCGAGGATCAAGGGTTCACCGCACTAATGATCGATGCGGTGCCTGAGTTCAAAACGCATTACAATGGCCAAAACTACCCCCTCTATCTCTACGACCAGCAGGACGAGGAACCGGGCGGGCTCTTCGAAGGTCAGTCCTCCGGCCTCCAGCGTCGTGACGCGATCACCGATGCCGGGTTGGCACATTTCCAGGCGGCCTATTCGGGCGAGGAGATCAGCAAGGAGGACATCTTCTACTACGTCTACGGCCTGCTGCATTCACCCGACTACCGCGACCGCTACGCCGACAACCTGACCAAGGAACTGCCCCGCATCCCGGCGGTAAAAACCTACGCCGACTTCCGCGCCTTCTCCGACGCCGGACGCGCTATGGGCGATCTTCATGTGAACTACGAGACGGTGGAGCCATACCCCGTCACCTACAAGCAGGGCACGCCCGAGCTGTGGAACATTGGCGACCCCAAGGCCTTCTACCGCGTCACCAAGATGAAGTTCGGCGGCAAGGCCCGCGACAAGGACAAGACCACGGTGATCTATAACGCCAACATCACCATGACGGACGTGCCCTTGGGGGCCTACGACTACGTCGTCAACGGCAAGCCCGCGCTGGAATGGGTGATGGAGCGCCAGGTGGTCAAGACCGACAAGGCCAGCGGCATCGTCAACGACGCCAACGACTACGCCAACGAGACCATGGGCGATCCGGCCTACCCGCTGGACCTGTTCCGTCGCGTGATCACCGTAAGCCTCGAGACAATGAAGATTGTCCGTGCCCTGCCGAAACTGGACCTGCCGGCATGAGGGTCCTGTGGCTCCTCCTGGCGATCGTAATGATCCCGTCCATGTCGGCGGCGCAGCAGGGTTTCACCTGTTCCTACGGCGACCGAGGCGCCTGTCTCAGCTATGGCGAAACGGTCTGCTCAAGTTCGGGCAAATGCGTGAGCGCGGACGCAGCCTGTTTCGACAGCTACCAGTGCAACTACGAAGGGTTCACCTGCAAATCGAACCTGACCGACTGCGCTGATGAATACGACGCCCTTCAAACCCGGTTCAACGCGCTGGTGACCGATTACAACAATCTCCTCGAAGACAGCCAGGAGATGCAAGATGCCTTCCAGACCACGCTGGAGGAGCTTGATGAAACGCGAGACGCCCTTTCAGATGCACGGTCCGATCTTTTCTTCGTGACGCAGCAGCGTGATGAGGCGCAGACTGCGCTGGAGGAAGTCCGAGCCTGCATCGAAGATCTCGGGCGGTTCGATGACGCGAGCGATTGCCTGCCATGATTTCTTAGAGAAGGGCGTTCCAATGCTGAGTTTCCTTAGACGCCGCGAAGAGGCGCGCAACGAGTTTCCCTCGGGCCCTTTTCGGTTCGTTGCGCTCGACGTGGAAACCGCCAACCACGACCGTGCCAGCATCTGTCAGATCGGTATCGCTTGCGTCCGTCCCGACAATTCCATCGAAACCTGGACGACCTACGTCGATCCATGCACCTCGACATGGGCGTTCACCGGCCTCCATGGTATCAGCCAGTCTACCGTCAGCGGCGCTCCCAGGTTCGCGGACGCCCTCTCGATGCTGGAAACCCCGCTCGGCGGCATCACGATCTATCAGCACTCAGGTTTCGACCGCAGCGCCTTTCGAGCCGCATGCGCCCTGCTCAGCCGAGACGAGCCTCTGTGGATCTGGCAGAACAGCGTCACCGTCGCTCGCAGGGCATGGCCAGAACTGAAGGGGAACGGCGGTCATGGCCTGGCATCCCTGAAGACCCATTTGCGGCTATCCTTCGACCACCACGATGCCGGCGAAGACGCCCGCGCCGCTGCAGAGGTTGTTTTGCACGCGGAAAAAACGAAGGGGTTGGCGATTTGCTTTCACGATACTTGATAATGCCTATGCCAAAGCCTCTCAGTCAAACCGCCAGTTTTGTGGTCCGGCTGTATCAAGATTTCGGAGTGTCAAAACACAGTGCCTGGTTATCGGCATCAATGGCGAAGTTGGCAGTTCGCTGCCTCCGCGCATTGAGGGGCATGTGTAGTGGGAAGCGGCCGCTCGCTGCGTTTTGCCAAGAAAGCCTATTCAGAACGATGGCTTCGAGCCCCTTGAACCATCTATTGAGCAGCCCACAATTTAATACTATATCTTGTTCAACAGGCTTGATCTTGTGCGAGCGGTTACCCAGATGTAGTTTAGAGGAACCCTAATTGGCGAGAGAGTAATGGCTGACAAAAAGACGATTTTCGTGGCGTTCGCGATGGAAGACAAAGCGTGCCGTGACCTGCTAAAAGGTCAGTCGCTTCACACTGATTCACCTTTTGAGTATGTCGATATGTCCGTGAAGGAGCCTTACGACACCGGGTGGAAGGATCGGGTGCGGACTCGAATCAAACGTTCTGACGGTGTGATCGTGCTGGTAAGTAAGAATTCCCTGAAGTCTTCTGGGCAGAAGTGGGAGATCACCTGCGCTAAGGAAGAGAAGGTCCCGCTGCGTGGCTTCTGGTGCTATAAGGACGATCGAACCGATCTCACCGGCGTCAACACGAAGGTCTGGACTTGGGACAACGTTGCCGCTTTCATTGATAGCCTCTAAGAGGTGGGCATGAGGAAAGCATTAGTCGTCGGCGTGGATTACTACGGCCACATCAAAGCGCTACACGGCTGCGTCAACGACGCCCACAGCGTAAAGTCGATGCTGGATCGGGACTCAGACGGCTCTGTCAATTTCCACGTGAAGCTCCTGACGGCGACCGGTCCCGGCCAGTTGGTCCCGCGGAAGAAGCTTCGAGAAGCTATTCAGGAGCTCTTCCAAGACAAGCGTAAGCGGTGCGCTGGTCACACGGTCTTG
>NZ_JARAMO010000130.1:0-4711 GCF_028807275.1 Mameliella sp. AT18 | reverse complement strand
GATCTTCTCGAAGATCTCGTCGAGATGCCATCGCCAACGGCCTGCCCCCCCTTCGACCCGTCGCTTCCAGCTCTGGGACACGAACATCAGCCCGAAGCAGTTCCGCCAGAACCGAGCGAGTATCGGCCGGCACGGGCCCTCAACCCAACCCCGAAACCCATTCCATTTGGGTCACGACCGTCACACCATTCTTGCGCTGGAAGGGGTTTCGGTGACATACTTCCAAGGACCTGTTCAACACCATCGGCGCCTCGGTTGCGCCTCTCGTCGTTGTAGACAACCGCGCGGCACTGGCGCCCCTTTCCACAGGAGGCCGACATGCCTATTGCCCATCGTCTTAAAATGCACCTCGAAGCTCAGGCTCTACCTTTCGACATGGTCACGCATGAGCCAACCGTGACCGCCAGTGAGACCGCGCACATAGCGCATGTTCCCGGCGACCATTTGGCCAAATCCGTCTTGATCCATTCGGAAGAGACACCATTCATCGCCGTGGTTCCAAGCTACCGGATGGTCGATTTACACCGGCTTCAGGCAATGATGGATCGCCGTATCGGCCTCGCCCCCGAAGATGAGCTGGCGGAGGTATTCGATGATTGCGAAGTCGGAGCAGCGCCGCCGGTAGGCATGGCCTACGGCGTTCCGACGGTGATGGACACCGAAATGCATGGACTGGACGATATTTGGTTCGAGGCCGGAGATCACTGTTCTCTGGTTCACATGAAGGGTCGTCATTTTGATCGTATGATGAGTGGCGCGAAGTTGGGCTCATTCTGTTGCTGAAGAAGATGTCTGGCGCAGACGCCCGGCGGGGCTGCAATAGGAGGAGAGGTAATGAAACCAGTCGTATTGCTTGTAGGACGCCTTCCGGCGGTGGTGGAGACTGTGGCGCGCGAACTCGAAGACTTGCCCGTCCAATGGCTCGGCGCTCACAATCGGGACGAAGTGGTCAGCCAGCTTGAAAGCGAACCGGACATTGCGACGGTCGTGATGGGCGCCGGACTTGATGACCGCGTTCGCGGCGACCTGATCGGCGTGATCGCGGGGCTGCGGCCGGACCTTTGCATCCATGTGAAAGATCGCGCTTCCGGGCCTGCCGGAATGGCGCCGTTTGTGCGGGGCGTCGTCCTCTCGGAACTGCTCGGCGAATATGCATAGAAATCTACAGGCCTTTCGCCGCTCCGCGTTGCTGCTACGGGATCACCCTTTTGGACGGTCATGGCAAGGACTCCAGCCGTTTCAGCAGGTTCCTGACGGTCGAGACATGCCAGCGCCCGCCGCGCCGGGTCCGGATGCCGCGAGCGTTCAACTGATCTGCCATGGCACGCAGCGTGGTGTAACCCTCGGACTGTATCGCTTCCACCACCTCCCGCAGGTCTTCGGCGAAGGTATTTGCATTCTTCGTCACAGTCGCCCTGAGCGCCACGCCACCCCTGCCGGCTCGTCGTAGCGCCGCCGCGCCGTTGGGGTTTCCGAGGCTTCACGCCACGGGCCTTTGCCGCCGCCAGGGCCTCCGTGGTAAGCCGGGAGATCGTCTCGCGCTCCTGCTGGGCGACGAGGGCCATGATGCCGACGGTCAGGTCGTTCGCCTCGGGCATATCGCAGGCAAGGAAGGACACGCCGCTGGCTTGCAGGGTCAGCAGGAAGGCGGCATCGCGGCTGAGGCGGTCGAGCTTGGCGATGACCAGCGTTGCTCCGGTCAGGCGGGCGAGGTTGAGGGCCTTGTCCAGTTCGGGGCGGGTGTTGCGTTTACCGCTTTCCACCTCGGTGAAGCGGGCGAAGCCCCCCGCCGAGCGTGACGCGGCAAAGGCCTCGATGGCCGAGCGCTGCGCCTCCAACCCAAGCCCGGAGCGACCTTGCCGGGCCGTGGAGACGCGCTCGTAGGCGATGATCTTCCCGATCCCCATGTACAGACCTGCGCACCCTTCGTTTGGCAGTTTTGTACATCGGAACAGCTGGTTAGTGTAGCGAACGGGCGGCTCAATCATCCCGGTTCGGGAGTTCCAGCGCCTTTACGTGCTCGATTGTCCCGGTTTCGTCGCCGGGGTCCAGGATCGTGCGCCAGACGAAGGTGACGGGCGCGTGTTTCTGAGCTTCGGAGTCCTGCCTCAGTTTTGTCCGCGCCGAAGGCGTCAGCCCGAGTTCCGACATGTAGCGCGCCATCAGCTCCATCTGCTTGTTGGCCACCGTCAGCCAGGGCGACTGCTGGACATAGCCGCTGGGCGTCTTCAGCAGCGCCGGGGTCTCCTTCAGGCGTTCCTCGGCCTCGGCCCAGCGGGCATAGGCCTGGCAATAGGCCGCCAGCGCGGCCCGGTCCGCCAGCGTCAGGATGCCCGCCTCGTACATCGGGGTCGCCAGTCGGCGCCATTCCTTGCGGGCGACCTCGTTCAGATGCGCCGGGCAGCGCGGCGGTGCCGAGAGCGAGGTTCGTGCAAGGGTATGTGGCTTGGGTTTGTGTTTGCGTCCCATCAGGATCCCGCCTCCGGCGTGTCGGGCGCATCAAGAACGAAAGGACCCGCCGAGCCCACGGCCTCCCGAAACTGCACTTCAACTGCCTGGAAGCGCGCGATCAGGTCCTCGTCCGAGAGTCCGGCATAGTCGTCGCCCATGTCCTCCGGCGGGGCTTGTTCCCGCCAGCCGGCCTGCGTCTTGAGGTAGAAGATCGACGAGGTGGTGTCGCCGGCCCGGGCTTTCTGCAGGAGACCGTTGGCGACATGGGCGATGGCCCTGGCCTTGCCCCTTTTATAGCGGGCGGCAACCTCCGCGTCCCGTTCCCGGATCGCCTTGAACGTGGTCCGGGAGATCCCGAAGTAATCGGCGATCTGGTCCTGGTTCAGCAGCGCGGCGAGGGTCTCGACCTCGTGGACCTGGTCATCGGTCGGGGTGATGGTGGGACGTGCCATCAGACCAGTCTCGCGAAGAGGCGGCGTAGGAGGTACATGCGGGCGAAGGACAAGGCCGTGAAGGCGCAACTCACGGCTGAATGCTGACCGGGGCTGGCATGAAGACCGACCAGAGGGAAGACGGTCAACTGCAGGGCCAGGGCCGCACCCCAGCCGACGGTGGCATTGATCAGGGCCGCCATGGCGGACATGACGCGGGTCTGGCTCGTGTAACCGCCTCCTCGCGCTCGGACGCGATCTCTGCAAAGCAGTGCCCATCGCCGTCGAGCACCGCCTGCTGCCCGGTGAAGGCCTTCCACCGCATCAGACAGACATCGACATAGGCCGGGTCCAGTTCCATCGCTAGACATCTGCGCTTGGTGCTCTCTGCCGCGATCAGCGTGGTCCCCGATCCAGCGAAAGGCTCGTAGATGGCCTGCCCGGGGCTGGAGTTGTTGAGGATCGGTCGGCGCATGCATTCCACCGGCTTCTGCGTGCCATGCACCGTCTGCGCGTCCTGGTCACGGTTGGGGATGCTCCAGAGCGTCGATTGCTTGCGGTCGCCCGACCAATGCGCCTTGCCTCGGACGGCGTACCAGGCGGGTTTGTGCTGCCAGTGAAAATGCCCGCGCGAGAGCACCAGCCGTTCCTTGGCCCAGATGATCTGCGAGCGGATCTCGAAGCCGCTGGCGACAAGGCTCTCGGCCACCGTCGAAGCATGCAGCGCGCCGTGCCAGACATAGGCCACGTCGCCGGGAAACAGCGCCCAGGCCGCCCGCCAGTCGGCCCGGTCGTCGTTCAGAACCTTGCCGGTGCGCTGCGTCTTCGTCGCGCCTGTGGCGTTCCGCCAGCCGGGATCGTAGTCAACGCCATAGGGCGGGTCGGTGACCATCAGGTGCGGCGCGACACCGTTCAGCAACCGCTCGACCGCCACGGCATCGGTCGAATCCCCGCAGTGCAGGCGATGGTTGCCGAGACGCCAAAGATCGCCGGGGCGCGAGACAGGATGGGTGGGCGGTTCGGGCGTTTCTTCTTCCCGCGCGTTGGCTTCGCCATGCCCAAGCAGCGCGTCGAGGTCCGCGCCGTCGAAGCCAAGATCCCCCAACTCGATCCCAAGCTCATCCAGATCCGCCAGTTCCACCGAAAGCAGATCCCTGTCCCAGCCGGCATTCTCGGCCAGCGGGTTGTCGGCCAAGATACAGGCCCGTTTCTGGGTGGCGCTCAGATGCGCCAGTTCGATGACCGGCACGCGCTCCAGCCCCAGCTTCCGCGCCGCCAGCACCCGGCCATGCCCCGCGATGATGTCGTTCTCGCCGTCCACCAGCACCGGGTTGTTGAACCCAAACTTGATCCTCCCCCAACGCAGGATCGCCGGAAGCGGGAATTTCCCGGCTGCTTCATGATGACGGGCCAGTGACACCATCGCGACGACACAACGCGATTGGCTCACAGACATCAGACAACGTGCCGCCTTATCGCCTGGAACTCTCCGCCTCGTCGGAACTTCTGCGGGATTGAGGTAACGAGATCAGTACGGAGTTCGAAACCTACCCTGATGAGGCATAGGTCTAATTGACAGTTGCTTCGGCTTCCGCACTGTCGGAAGTGCACCTCGTGCTTGAAACATATTGGGCGATCTTTATGTATCAGAAACCCAGCGCCGCGCTTCATTTATTTTCCCATTATCAAGATTGTCCGCCTGATTTCCGATCGAACAGTACCCGCCTTCGCGTGCCGCCATCGAGGCGCCGGGCAATCACACATAGTCGTCATCATAGGCGCCGCCTGAAAGCTCGTTAGAAACGCGAATGTCCTCAGCCAGGCAAACG
>NZ_JARAMO010000129.1:0-1200 GCF_028807275.1 Mameliella sp. AT18 | reverse complement strand
CCATTGGCCAGGATCACGTCATGGGCCTCTGTCTCGACATGGTAGAAGGTCAGTTGTTCCGGCAGCTCCGAGGCAGGGAGCCAGTCGATCGTCGACCCGTTTACCAGTGCCGAGGCGTTGACGACCAGCCCGTCGATCACCATGCCGTGGTCGGCAGTGACGGTCAGGTCTTGTTCCGGCAGCCCGCCTCCCAGGCACCCTGCGCGCAGGCGGACAGGTTGCATCCGTGCGCCAGCGGTTGCCACCGAAACGGCCTGTCTCCCGATCCACCGGACCGGCACAGGGCGACCGTCCTGCGTCAGGATGGTGTCACCGATCCCCAAGGTCTCGACCGCACGATTGCCGTCCGGCGTCGCGATCATGCTGCCGGGTGCAAAACACAGGAAGGCGCTGGCACTGTCCTGCTGGGCGTTCGAACTGCCGGAGGTGGGGATTGTGGTCTGCGTCGTGCCGTCTTCGTCGAGGGGGACATAGTAATTCGTCCCATCGGTGAAGACGCCATATTCCGTTCCGCCCGAGGAGATCGTGTATCCCGAGTAGATGAGGCCAAGGGCGAAGTTGCCGAAGTAATCCGGGGTAAACGAGTTGGACGGCATCCCGACATTGACCGAACCGTTGTCATCCTGGTCGGTGATCGACAGGTTGATGTCGCTCTGGCCGGTCAGCCCGGTCCAGTTCAACGTCGACCCCGGTGCGCCTTCGGTTCCCGTGAAGGAAACCCCGCTGAGAATGACATAGCCTTCGGTTCCATAGGCTGTTGGCATTGATCCCTCCAAGCTCCGGTGTCAGCGGGGGCTGACAAAAGTTGACGTGAAATTGCATCTTAATTGAACCGGAGTTTGCCCGGAAAAGGCGATCCGGGCAAGTTTGCTCTCGGCAGGCCGGTGCCCGCGTCTGAGGGAACAAGGGGCAGGCCGCCATTGGTGCAGCGGCAAACCCCCACTGGAAAACGGTTTTCCGGCCGGGCAGCGATCCTTGTCAGGCGCTCAGACGGTGGTCCATGACCCGCAGGCCCAACTGCCGCTGCAGCTCTGCGGGGATCATCCGGGCCGAGGAGATCCGCGGGTGGGGCATCTCGGGGACGATCCGCTCGACCCCGTAGAGGTCCAGGTATTCGTCGAAGTTGTCAAAGCCTCGCCGGTCACGATAGTCGATGAAGGTCTCCGAGGGGGCGCCATTGGCCAGGATCACGTCATGGGC
>NZ_JARAMO010000128.1:0-1812 GCF_028807275.1 Mameliella sp. AT18 | reverse complement strand
TGCATCTTACCCGGTATGGTCGAGGCATGATCCGCCCCGGTCTGCTCGAGGATCGGCAGCGCGTCCATGTCGGCCCGAAAGGCGATGGTGCGCCCCGATCCGCCCTGCCGTCCGCGGATCACCGCCACGACGCCGGTCTGGCCCACACCCTCGATCACCTCGTCACAGCCGAACCCCCGCAGTTTTTCGGCCACGAAACGCGCGGTCTCATGTTCCTCGAAGCGCAGTTCGGGATGGGCATGCAGGTGGCGGCGCCATTCGGTCAGGTCCTCCTGCCAGTCGGCGATACGGTTCTTCACGGGCATCGGGTTTCTCCTTTGCCCATGATCCTGCGCCCATGCGGCCCCCTCTGCAAGCCTCAGAGGTTGGGGCCGGGTTGCAACCGCGACCCATCAAAGAAGCGCGACATGCGGAACCGCCCCAGATCATGGCCCGGATCGCGCCCGGTGGCGAGGTCCAACGCCACCCGGCCAAAGCCCGGCCCGATGCCGAACCCATGCCCGCACATGCCCGTCACCACCGTCAACCCGGGAATCTGCGCGACGGTGTCCACCACCGGCACCACGTCGGGCAGAACGTCGATCATGCCCGCCCAGGTGTCCTTTGCCCGGACCGGCGCCGCATCGGGGTAAAGCTGGCCAAACCGCCGGGTGATCTCCGAGACCTTGCCGCCGTTGGGTGCGGGATCGAGGATGCGCATCCGCTCGAACGGGCTTTCCTCGGCCCCGCTCCAGTGGCGCGGGGTGGAAAAGGCATCGGGCCAATGGCGCGGTTGCGGGCCGCGCGGGTGGATGTCGAACTCGCCGGTCATGGCCAGCGGCAGGTAATGGTGCAGGTGCCGCAGAACATCCGGACCAAGGTACAACTCGCCAAAGGCGGCAGGCGCCAGCGTGAACCCGCCATCGGCGCGCGGACGAAAGGCCAGCCGGTCGTCCACCGCCGCCGTCCCAACGACCGGCGGCAAGGGCTGCGTGGCAAGCGCGGTCGAACGCACCGAAAGCTGCGGAATGTCCACCCCGTGCCGGCGCAGGAACAGCGAAGACCAGGCGCCCCCGGCCAGAACCACCGCCTGCGTGCGGATTCGGCCCCGCTCCGTGATCACCCCGGTCACGCGCCCCGCCTGCCGGTCCAGCCCACGCACCGCGCAGCGCTCGGAAATCGCCGCGCCCTCGGCCCGTGCCAGCCGCGCAAGCTCCGGCACCGCCACCCAGGGCTCGCCCTTCATGTCGGTGGGCGTGTGCAGGGCGCCGATCCAGGGTCCGCGCGGATAATCCAGCAGCCGCAGCATCTGCGTCCGCCCCAGCAATTCCGAACTGACCCCAAGCCCCCGGGCCTCGTCCAGCCAGCCTTCGAAAGCCGCCATCTCGGCCTCGTCACGGGCAAGATAGCTGACCCCCAGGGTGCGCGTGCCCAGGCGCCCGCCACAGTCGGCATCCAGCGCCTGCCACAGATCCTGCGCCTCTTGCGCGATGGGGATCTCGGCCATGTCGCGGCCCTGCACCCGGATCCAGCCCCAGTTGCGCGATGACTGCTCTCCTGCAACCCGGCCCTTTTCCAACAGCACAACCTTCAGCCCGCGACGTGCCGCGAACAGCGCGGTGGACACCCCGATCACCCCGCCGCCGATCACCGCAAGGTCGACGGCCTCGGGCAATGGATCGGAGAATTCGACCTGTCCCATCTCGTGAAAGGGGAACGTCATCGGCACCTCCCATGCCCGGATGTGGCGCCTGCACCCGCCGTCGTATTGGGGTATTTGGACCAAGAAGAAGCAAAAGGCGCGCGCCCCTGTTTCTTCTTGGCGAAAATACC
>NZ_JARAMO010000127.1:0-1178 GCF_028807275.1 Mameliella sp. AT18 | reverse complement strand
AACGGTTCCCGATCTATCCCGAGCTCTGAACGCGCACGCAGGCCGGGGATCACCCCGCCGCCCAAGGTCAGGAAAACCGCCGTGGACTTCTCCACGGCGGTTTTTCATATCCATGGGCATGGCAAACGACCGCGACATATCGAAATTCCTCTCCTACGTGCTGCGCCACGCCCCGCAGGAGATCGGGCTCACGCTCGACGCGGGCGGCTGGGCGACGATCGACGACCTGCTGGACCGCGCGCCCATGCCCCTCACCCGCGCGCGGCTGGAGCAGGTCGTCGCCGCCTCCGACAAACAGCGCTTCGCGCTCTCCCCGGATGGCAGCCGCATCCGCGCCAACCAGGGCCACTCGATCCCGGTCGACCTGGGCCTGACGCCGCTCGCCCCGCCCGAAACGCTCTATCACGGCACCCATCCCGGCGCGCTCGACGCGATCCTGGCCGAGGGTCTGCGCCCCATGTCCCGCCATCACGTACACCTGTCACCGGACGTCGAGACCGCCAAAAAGGTCGGCGCCCGCCGCGGCAAGCCGGTCATCCTTGCCGTCGCCGCCGGAGAGATGGGCCGCAGCGGCACGCTGTTCTTCCGGTCGCTGAACGGTGTCTGGCTTGTGGACCATGTCCCGCCCACACGGCTCGAACGCCTGCCGGACGGAGGCCATTAGCCCGGGCTTCCCCCGCACCCGGAATCGCCTAGGGTGGGCATGACGCCAACAGCCATGAGGCCCACCATGCAGATCCATCGCGCCGGTTCCCGCCCTTCCGTCACGCCGAACCCCGACTATTTCACCGGCACCGTCCGCTTCGATCCCGTCATCGCGGCACCGGACCCGGCCCGCGTCCACGCCCTGATCGTCACCTTCGAACCGGGCGCCCGCACCGCCTGGCACACCCACCCACTGGGCCAGACCCTGCACATCCTCTCCGGCCTCTGCCTTGCGCAGAAAGAGGGCGACCCGGTGCAGGAACTCCGCCCCGGAGACACGGTCTGGTTCGCCCCCGGCGAGAAACACTGGCATGGCGCCGCCCCCGATGTCGCCATGTCCCATCTCGCCATCCAGGAGGCCCAGGACGGCAGCGCCGCCGACTGGCTGGAAAAGGTCACGGACGCCGATTACAGCGGCCCCCGCGCCGGCTGACGACCACCCCTGGCTTCTTCTTGGCCAAAATACACCCGGG
>NZ_JARAMO010000126.1:0-10618 GCF_028807275.1 Mameliella sp. AT18 | reverse complement strand
CCAGTTGGTGGACCACTTTCAGGGGGCTATTCCAATGAAGGCAAGGCGATTGATGCGCTTTCGAGGCTCGCGGATGTCAAGCGGCGCCGCGGGTACACGGATGGCAAATCGCACGTGACGCCGATCCGACACAAGACGTGAGGCGCATCCCGCCAACTCACATCGCACCAGGCACCGCCCTGCATTCCTCGTCGCATCGTGCGAACCCGGGCAGAACGGGCCCGGGCGCACAACTCAGGGAAACTGGACGCCATCGGCGCCTGGGCGCGATGGCGTCCAGTTCAGCATTGCCGTTCCGGGACCGAAATGATCAGGCCGTCCAGATCTTCCGAAATCGGGATCTGGCAGGCCAGCCTTGACGTCGTCGGGTCCGGCTCATGTGCAAAGTCCAGCATATCCTCTTCGATCGGGCTTCGCTCTGGCATGAGAGCAACCCAGTCTCCGGCAACATAGACATGGCAGGTCGAACAGGCGCAGGCACCACCGCATTCCGCCTCGATTCCACGAACACCGTCATTTCGCGCCACTTCCATCAAGGACAGGCCAATTGTTGCAGAGACAACCCTGCGGCTGCCATCGGCCTCGACAAAGGTCACTTCAACCATGTTTTGTAATCCTCAGCTCGACTTGGCCGGGAGTTGCGCCAGGGCCTCGACCTCGACCAGGAATTCCGGACGGGTAAACCCGCTGACGATCACCAGGGTAGAGGCCGGTTTGACGGGCAGATGCGCGACCCGGGCATCGCGTGCCTCCATATAGGCCGCCATGTCCTCACGCCGTGTCACGAATGCGGAAAACCGCAAAACATGGGATACATCGGCACCTGCCTCGGCAAGGATCGCATCAATGTAATCGAAACAAAGCTCGGCCTGCGCCCGCACATCCGTCGGAATGGTGCCATCCTTGGCCAGCGCCAATTGCCCGGAGGTCACGATCAGCCCCCCCTCCGCTGCACCATGGGAATAGGCCCCGAAAGGCGACGGCAGGGCTCCTGGGATAAGTGCTTTCATTCTTTCTCTCCGGGTTCAGCAAGACCACAGCGGGTCAGGAACAATTGGATGGCTTCATTTGCGATGCGGTCCGCATCGAGAGGTGTATCCGGCTCGGCATCCATCAACATACGTGTCTGCACCTCGTATTCGGCATAGTGCTGCGTCACCGCCCACATGTTGATCTGGAACAGCAGGGGGTCGATCGGGGCAATCTTGCCCTCGTCGATCCATGCCCGGATCACATCCGACGCTTCGTCGACCGCCGCACGCAACCCGGGCCAGTGCTCGGCCATTTCCGGTGCGCCGCGTGCCATTTCCTTGGCAAAGAGCCGCGAACTGTCAGGATGCTCCAGTGCATGCCTGATCTTGCGTTCGATATAGGCTCGGATCGCTGTTTCCGGATCGTCGCGGCTGGAGGACAAAAAGAAGATCTCGCGCCATTCGGACAGGATGTACCCCAGAGCCTCCTGGTAGAGGTCTTCTTTGCTGGAAATGTAGTAGTGCAGTTGTGCCTTGGATATACCCGCGGCATCGGCAATCGCCTGGGTTGACGTGCCGGCCAGACCGTTGCGCGCAAATTCCCGAATGGCCGCGTCGCGAATGGTATCGCGCATCAGCGTGCGTTTTTTCTGTGCGACATTCATTTGTTATCGCCTCGGTTTGCGCGCATCAGATGCGCGCCAGTTTACGTTCGACCCGGCCCAGGAATGCCTCTCGGTCAGATTTGGACCTGTGGTTCATACTATGTAATTGAAGCCAGGTTACCCGGCACATGCGATTGAACAACATCCGGAACCCCCGCATCATCAGCGATCTGTTCGGGTCACGGATGATGCGCAGCCACCACCAGGGAGACCCCGAGGTTGTGACAACAGTGAACCGTCGGATGTTCCGCAAATTGCCACTGGGCCGCTTGCCTTTCGCCGAAGGAATGCCGAAAGCGACGCCCGGCAGCCAGACCCGTTCCAGCCAGCCCTTGAGGATCGCGGGCGGGCCGTACATCCATGTCGGATAGATCAATACCAGGCTTTCAGCCCAAAGCATTGCGTCGACATGTGTGCGGAGTTTGTCGGCGAGGCGATCGGGCTGTGATTGGTAAAGCGACCAGTCCTCCGTCGACAGGACCGGATCGAACCCCTCGCGATACAGGTCAATCACATGCAGGTCGTGCCCCTGTCCCGCCAGCGTCCGGCATGCCATGTCGAGGAGCGCGGCACCAAAGCTTTCGGCACTTGGATGCGCAAAAACGATGAGTGTCCGCATTGGCCGCGCTCCTCGGAGTGGATCAGTTGCCGGTCAGTGCGGACTTGATGTCCAGACCATGGCCCTTGTTGACAAAACTGGTGTCAGCCACTTTTAACAGATCCACGGCTCCGGCTTCGATGATGCCCGACTCCACGGCGAGGTCATGAAAGGCCTGAATCCGCTCGGCGCTCAACGCACCGATTCCCAGCTCCAGCGCCTCGCCGACATCAATGATGCCCAGTTTGTCGAATTGGGCCATTTCCTTGTCCAACTTGGCGACGGTCATTTCCGGGTTGGCCGCGATGATGGCGTCATAGGCCGCAGTGCGGTCGCCGTAGAGGTAGTTGTACCAACCCTCGATGGAGGCATCCAGGAACCGCTGGACCAGGTCGGGGTTCTCATCCACAAGATCCTGCCGGGTCTCGATTGTGGTCGCGTAAGTGCTCCAGCCGTGATCCGCGAGGAGGAAGGTATCCACCTCCGCCCCCTGATTGGCGGCATAGATCGGCTCTGCCGTGCCGTAGGCCTGCTGTACCAGCGCCTCGTCATTGAGGAACTGCGCCAGGTTGAAGCCGTAGGGACGCAGCTGTTCGTCCTGGAAGTCATGCTCGTCGACCAGCCACTGCCAGAAGCTGAACTGCCCGTCCTTGGAAACCAGAACCGTCGGCGCGGACGCAAGCGCGGCGAAATCCTCGTATTGCCCGGCATGGGCCATCAGCGCCTGCGGATCCTTCTGGAAAAAGGCCGCGACGACGGTTGTCGGAATGCCGTTGCGCACGTTGTCGAAAGACAGGAGCAGGTTGCCCGCCATCAAGAAATCCAGCCGTCCGGCAGACAGCATCGGGCGGTTGTTGACCTGCGGACCACCCGGGCGGATCTCGACGTCGAGCCCGTATTTCTCATAGGTCCCGTCGGCCAGGGCCTGGTAGAAACCACCGTGCCCACCTTGCGCCAGCCAGTTGGTGCCAAACACCACTTTATCGTCTGCCCAGACGGCGCCCGCCGTCAGGATACCGCAGAGGGCTCCAAGGGCCGTTTTCATCGTTTTCATGGTTTTCCTCCTTATTGGTCCTGTCAGTCGGCGCGCGCCATATCGGCGCTCCAGCCGCGTGTCTTGCCCGGGTTCATCAGGCCGTAGGGATCGGCCAGCTTCTTGAAGGCGATTTGCGTGTCGTCGATCTCTTTCATGCCGCCGTCCTCGATGGTCACGACATGCGGATCGAAGATCGTGCAACCGTCGATCTCATCGAGTTCCCGGATCAGTTCGTATGTCTCTTCCTTGCCGCGATAGCGGACCAGCGGCAGGGCAAAGATCTGGATCTCGCCGTCCATGCGCGCCATTTCGTGGTGCCAGAAAAGCTCGTCGCCGTAGCGTGCCATCTGTCGCATCACCAGTTGCGGATCGAAGGGGCGCGGATAGGCGACCTGCAGGTAGGTCCACCCCTTGTCGACCTTGAGTGCCTGCAATGTGGTGTGGTTCCAGCCGCATTCATAGGCCGGTTGCAGCCCGGCCTTGCGGATCTCGGGCTTGGTCATGGCAAAGGAAATACGCCCACCCATGCGCTCGGCCTCGGCCTGGAACCGCGCCATTTCCCTTGGCGCAACCATGGCAAAGATCGCATCGCGGTCATCGGGAAAGAGATCCCCGAATTTCTTGTAGTATGGTGCAAACCGGCGCTCCACCGCCGTCAGCAGGTAACAATCGAACTCTTCGCCCTGCGCCCTCGTGGCAAATTCAAGCGCTTTGTCATACCCGTCAAAGAGAGCGGCAGTATGAACCCAGTCGGTCGCCTCCGTCAGGGCCAGGCCGATCTCGACCACGATGCCGTTGGTGCCATAGGCATGTTGCACCTTCTGGATGTCCTCGCCATGCAACTCGATGACCTGCGGTTCGGGCTCGACCGTGACGACCTTGACGTGGGTGACATTGCCGGGATCGCGCAGCATACCGTGCCGCAACGATCCGATGCCCCCGGATCCGCCGGCGAGAAAGCCGCCGATTGTCGCCATTTGCCGGGTCGAGGGGTACATCAGCAGTTCCTGCCCGGTTTCACGTACCGCATCGTCCAGCCGCGAGATGCGGGCCCCCGCCTGCACGCTGACATGGCCGGGTTTGATCTCGATCACCTTGTCGAGGCGTGTCAGGTCCATGATCACGCCACCTTCCAGCGGCACACACTGGCCGTAGTTTCCGGTTCCGCCCCCCCGCAGAGTCAGCGGCACCCGGTGCCGCGCCACCAGAGAGGCCACATGCTTCACCTCATCCAGTGTCTGCGGCATCACCAGGAACTCACCCCGCAGGTCCTTGAGTTCCTCGTTCAGGATTGGGCTGTACCAGAAATAGTCATGCGACCGCGCCGCTAGGTACTTCTCGTCGTCATAGGCACGAATGCCGTTCAGAGCCGCTGCGAAAGCCGCCTGATCCCAGGTCGTGGTCATCTGTCATCTCCTTGAATTCCTGGCAGCCGCCTGCCGTTCTGCCAGACCTCGCGCCTGGCGCTCGTCCGGCTCAGCGCGTCACCGGGTCCGGTGGCGTAGAACCGGACAAAGGAGGCCGGCGCGCCCTCGCGCAAGCTCAGATCCCGGCCCATCCAGCGTGCCGGTGCCGTGCTGATCGCATCCAGCCAGTCGTGATGCGGCAGGTGCCCGTTCAGGACCGCAAGGCGATAGACGTCCCAGAGGTCATAGTCGCCGTAGGGGTAGAACCCGTCGCGCACATTATCCGAACCGATCATCACCGGGATACAGGCGGCCCGCGCCTCGTGCAGGGGCGCCAGTCCGCGCAGGCGTGGTGTCCGGCCGGTGCCGCCGTCCTGAAGATAGCTGTTGGCCCCGGGAAGGACGGTCAGGCCCACACCGGCTTCGGCCCCCTGGTCCAGAACGCGGTGCACATCATCGGGATCGCGCACGGACAGGGCGCAGCCATGCCCGCACAAGACATGCCCAGCCATGCCACGCCGCGCCGTTTCCGCGATGATGGCGTCAATACCGCAGGCCTCGGGCTCCAACCCTTCATCGACGTGGAAATCGAGATCGAGTCCATGTTTTTCGGCCAGGTCGAAAACCGTGCGGATCTTTTGGCAAAGATCCTCGTTGCGATAGACAAAGGCGCCAAGAACGCCGCCGTCTTCTCGCACGGTCCTCGCCACGGACGCACCGATCTCGACCAGATCATCCAGCGGCGTGAGCGAAGCCAGCTGCAGGTCAACCCGCCCGCGCCATTGCCGTGCCATGTCCGACAGGACGCTCCAGGCAAGGGGCGCCTCTTTGCCGTGCCAGTCTACATGGCTGCGCATGAGCGCTGTGCCATGGGCATAGGCCCGCGCCAGCCCGGTTTCGGCCCGTTTTTTCAGGTCATCCACCGTCCAGTTGGCCGTATCAGCCGCCATCATGTCGATGGCGTCGAACAGTGACTGGGCACGATGCGGCATGCGACAGGCAGTAAAAGTCTTGTCGAGGTGGACGTGAATGTCCGCCAAGCGCGGCATCACGAAGCCGCCGCCGGTCGTTGTAGATGGCCGTAGCACGACGATGCGGCCATCCTGGTGTGTCAGGTCCCAGGTCCCGTCCCTGCCGGCCAGCGAAAGGCCGGTCAGGGTTCCGCCCTGGATTTGAGGAGCATTCATCACCATCAACCTTCGCGCTTGATCTCGCTTTCGTGCCAATGGCCAAGCACGGCGCGGGACAACCAGGAGGTGATCAGGAAGATGATGACGCCCAGCAGGGAAACGAGGAAGAGCGCCGCGAACATCCGCGGAATCTCGTTGCGGAAACTGGATTCGAGGATACGTGAGGCCAGCCCGGTGTTCTGACCGGCGGTGCCCGCGACAAACTCTGCCACCACGGCGCCGATCAGGGACAGGCCGCCCGCGATCTTCAGCGCGGCCATGAAATAGGGCAGTGCCGAAGGGATCAGCAGATGCCGCAACCGCTGCCAGGGCGTGGCCTGGTAAAGGCGGAACAGGTCACGCAGGTTGTGGTCGGCACTGCGCAACCCGATGGCTGTGTTCGAGAGGATCGGAAAAAAGGCGACGATCCATGCGCAGATCAGCAAAGCGACGAAAGTGTTGCTGACATAGATCAGGATCAGCGGCGCGATCGCGACGACTGGCGTCACTTGCAGGATGACCGCAAAGGGAAACAGGCTCATCTCGACCGGTCGGGACAGGGCAAAAAGCATACCCAGACTGACGCCGCCAATAATGGCCAGCGCCAGAGACAACAGCGTCAGCTTTACGGTGAAGGCCGCGCTTTGCATCAGAGATGCCCAGTCGGTGATCAGGGTCTCGGCGATCAAGCTTGGCGCAGGGATCAGGTAGTGCGGCACTTCGTTGTACCACACCAGGAATTCCCACAGACCGATGGCCAGCGTCAGCGCGATAATCGGTAACAGGATCCGCAGGCGACGTTCGCGCCGCGCGTGCAGGACACGCGGATCGACAGCGGGGCTGACCGGCTTGGTGCCGGCCTGGGGATCAATGGTTGAGATCGACATTGGTCATGGTCCCTTCCAAGGCGTTGCTGACCCGCTTGCAGGTCTCGGTGTATTCGGTGGTCATGCGGTATTCCGCGTTTCTCGGGTACCCGCCGGACAATGGAATATCGTGGACCACACGCCCGGGCCGGGCCGCCATCACGACAACGCGGCTGGACAGGTAGACGGATTCAAAGACCGAGTGCGTCACGAAGATCACTGTCAGACCGTGCTTTTCCCACAGGGCAAGAACTTCGTCGTTCAGCTTTGCGCGGGTCATCTCGTCAAGCGCGGCAAAGGGTTCATCCATCAACAGCAGCTTGGGCCGTGTCACCATTGCACGCGCAATCGACACGCGCATCCGCATCCCGCCTGACAGTTCCCGCGGATAGGACTTGGCGAAGTTGGCCAACCCGACCATCGACAGCGCCTCTTCAACCCGCTCGCGTGCCTCGGACTTGCTCAGCCCGTGCAGTTTCAGCGGCAGGTAGACATTGTCGTAGACGTTCGCCCAGGGCATCAGAGTTGCTTCTTGGAAGACGAAACCGATGTCGTTGCCGTCGCTGCTTTGGCCGGCTGGATGCCCATTGACGGTGATCTTGCCGCCCGACACGGACAACAGCCCCGCGATCATCTTTAACGCCGTACTCTTGCCGCAGCCCGACGGGCCAAGAAAACTGACGAATTCGCCCTGCTTGATGCCCAGCGACATGTCCCGCACGGCAACGGTGCCATTGCCAAAGGTCTTGTCCACGTCGCGGATATCGATCAGGTCCGGCGTATCCGGCCGGTTGGATAGGTCATTCATCGTTCACGTCTCCGGTTTGCGGTCCAGCCAGGACAACGGGATGCTGTCGATCTCGGCCATTGCTGCGACCAGACCGGACACAGCGTGATCAAGGGTGGCCTCCCCCTTTTCGGCCGTGGCGAGATGTGCCTCGCCGCAGGCGCCTGCCGTGTTCAGGTCCTGTGTTTTCCAACCCGGCCTGACAGCGCGTCCAAGACCGATATTATCAGTCTTTTCAGCCAGATCCTGGCCGCGAGACCGAAAATCACGGGCAAGCCCCATGTCCACATTGTCAGGGTCAAGCGCCAGCATGACCGATGTTTCCATGTCGCCCGCGTGGATCCCGTGGGCGCGTTCTGTGGCGGAATAGATCCCCTCCGGCATTCCGAATCCGACCCAGGTGCATGAAAAGGTCATCATCCCCTGCGACACGCGCAACTCCCGCGCGGCCTGATCCATGGCAGGAATATTCCCGCCGTGACCGTTGAGAAAGACCGTCTTGCGCACTCCGGCGCGTGCGACGCTGGCCCCGATCTCGGTCAGGACACGCCCAAAGGTTTCGCCTGTCAGGGTCAGCGTACCTGGAAAGTCGATATGCTCATCACTCTTGCAGACGGCCTGTGTCGGGAGGATCAGCACCGGGCTGTCATCCGGCAATGCCTGGGCCAGTCTTTTTGCGAGGTTATCGACGGTGCAGGCATCCACGGACATGGGCAGATGCGGGCCGTGCTGCTCGATCGCCCCGATTGGTTGAACCGCGATGATGCGTTCGTGTTCCAGTTCCGCGAATGCGCGCCTGGAATAATCCGCCCAGTACCGCTTCATCTCGCGGGCCCCTGTCTGACAGGCCTCAGTTTGATCTTGATCATTTTGTCCTCCCTCCATCGAAGCGTAGAGAAAAACATAGCAAATGGTCAAACTATTTGGTAAAAGTATGTAACATTCTGTAAATCAGAGACCTTTCCAGAATGATGAACTTCGAAACCCGCGAATCACCGCGGGTTTCCATTTCCGCGACGCTCCGCATGCGGCTCGATGCCGCGCAAAGCGGAACGCAACCAATCTGGAAACCACCCGGGAGGAGGACATGCAGAAGTTGGTTATTGCCGGAGGCGGCCAGGCAGGCTTTGCACTGGCGGCCAAGGCCCGAAGCCTGTGCCCTGACAGCGAGATCACACTGATCTGCGAAGAACCGGACCTTCCCTATCAACGCCCGCCCTTGTCCAAGAAATACCTGCGAAACGAAATGGCGCGCGAACAGCTCTACCTGAGGCCCGAGGGCTATTACACTGATCAGGGTATCACCTTGATCCGTGGGCATTCGGCCAGGAAAATCGACAGGGACGCCAAGCGCCTCCTCCTCGACAACCAGGCCTTCGCATATGATCAGCTTGCCTTGACCACGGGCGCACGTCCACGGCGCCTTCCGCCTGCAGTCGGTGGGGATTTGCCTGGTGTCTACTATCTGCGCAACGTGCAGGATGTGGACCGCATGGCGCCAGAATTTCAGGCCGGGCGCCGGGTTCTAGTGATTGGCGGCGGCTATATCGGGCTCGAGGCGGCCGCCGTTGCCGCGAATTCGGACCTGTCGGTGACATTGGTCGAAATGGCACCGCGCATCCTGCAACGGGTGGCGGCACCCGAAACCTCGGATTTCTTCCGGACACTACATTGGACCAGAGGGGTCGATATCCGGGAAGGGATCGGACTGGACAGACTTGAACGCGACAAGACAATAACCGCGCGCTTTTCGGACGGCACAGCGCAGGAGGTTGATTTCGTCATCGTCGGGATCGGCATCGAGCCCAACGACGCTTTGGCCCGGGACGCAGGGTTGCCCTGTGATGGCGGCATTGTAGTGGACAAGTACGGGCGAACGTCGGACCGCAATATCTGGGCCGCAGGTGACTGTACGCGCCTGCCTTACCGGGAAAACATGATCCGGCTGGAAAGCGTGCAGAACGCCATCGACCAGGCCGAAGCGGTTGCCGCCAACATGTTGGGACAGGAAACCGACTACGTGCCGAACCCCTGGTTCTGGTCCGACCAGTTCGATGTCAAACTGCAGATTGCCGGTCTGAACACCGGCTACGACCGTGTCGTCGTCCGCCAGGCCGCGCGTGGCGGCCAGTCGAACTGGTACTTTCAGGGCGAAAGATTGTTGGCTGTCGACGCGATGAACGACCCGCGCGGATACATGATCGGCAAGCGTTTGATCGAAGCGGGACGGTCGCCGGAACAGGCGCAGGTCTCCGATCCCGATGCCGATCTCAAAGCATTGCTGTAGAAAATGGCCGGTTTGAGCGCGCCCGATAACCTCGTGTCAGCTCAAGCGCGACATGCCGCCTTTGACACGTCGGATGGGAATCGAACTCTCGATCGACGAGACGCCGTCGATCCGGGTCAGCCGCGCTGTCAGGAAGTGTTCGAACTCATCCAGATCCCGAACCGACACCCGAAGCAGGTAGTCGCGATTGCCGGTCATCAGCCAGCAATCGACGACTTCCGGGCATAGTCTGATGGCACGTTCGAAACTCACAAGCCCGGTGTCGACCTGATGTGCAAGTTTGACCGAGACAAAGATATTCATGGCAAAGCCAAGTTTTCGCTCATCAATATGCGCGCTGTAGCCGGTGATGATCCCTTTGCTTTCCAGTATGCGGATGCGGCGGGAACAGGGCGACGGGGACAGGCCAACACGCTCGCTCAACACCTGGTGAGAGATACGCGCGTCCTCCTGAAGCTCGTTCAGGATCTTCAGGTCGATCTCGTCCAAATCCAACATAACCGCCTCGTGATAGATGCCAACAAAGAACACGGAGTTCTTGGCACAGTCTGCCAAACTTTCGGGCACTACTAACGAGATTGGCGCAAACTGCCAAGTCGCTACGGTTAATCTGCGCCAAAATCGGAGGAACCCATGTCCAGACATGATGCAATCGCCCACCAGGACCCGGACCCGGAAGAAACGCGGGACTGGCTGGACTCGCTGGAATCCATGGCCACGGCAGAGGGCCCGGAGCGGGCGCAGTTCGTTCTGAACCGTGTTCAGGACCATGCCCGCCGACTGGGCGTCACCACGGCCGGGCTACCCTATTCGGCCTATCGCAACACGATCCC
>NZ_JARAMO010000125.1:0-1220 GCF_028807275.1 Mameliella sp. AT18 | reverse complement strand
CGCGTGGCCAATGTCACCGGACTGACGGCAGAGGACTTTACGCTGTAGTAATAGGTCTCCCCACAGGAGGTCCCCGAGGGGGCCCCCTCAACCAGAATCCCCGGGGGCCGGCGCGACCCCGACCTTCGGGGTGATCGCGAAAGGGGCATCGATGGCCCTGATCGAGACAGGCCCTCCGGCTTCTCGGATCGGCCTTAAAATGTGCAAATGGGATTTACCAAATGGCAGACTTTACCCTGACCGGCTTTTCGACCACGGCGCAGACCCTGACCGGCAGCGAAACCGGTATCCTCACCGATGCCGATGCCAATCTCGTCGTCAACGGCGATGCCATCACGTCCAGCGGTAGTTTCAACAACCTGAGCATCAATGGGTCCGTGATCGCGAGTACTTTGGTTAACAACAACGCCATTGAACACGATGGTGGGACGTTCACGGCCTTTGTGGGCCCATCAGGCTACGTCAACTCAATCGAAGGCGACACGTTCTTCCTGTCGGGAACCTCCACGATGCGGATCCAAAACACCGGCACCATCCTGGCCGGCGCGGATGCGATCGACGCACGGGCATCGGACGGAGGTGCCCCGATCGACATCATCAACAGCGGCACGATCATCGGGGAATCGGACGGTCTTGTCCTTGATGGTGGGACAGCCAATGTCACGATCGTGAATTCGGGTACAATCGAGGGCGGCTCTGGCGGGATTTTTTCGAACTTCTTTAGCGGAAGTACAGGCACAACCATTCTGCGCAACAGCGGCACGATCTCGGGCGGCACAAGTTTCGCCTACACTTCCGAATTGGGGGGCGGTGTCGATCGCATCTTCAACAGCGGCGTTATGAACGGCGACGTCGAGATGGGCGTTGGAGACGACCGGCTCGACAACACCGGCGGCGTCATCAACGGCACCGTCTTTGGCGACTTCGGCAATGACACCCTGGCTGGCGGCGAGAACGCGGATGATTTCAACGGTGGTGCGGATGCCGACACCATCGTCGGACGCGGCGGCGACGACCTGCTGGATGGCGAAGGGGGGGATGACTTCATCCTCGGCGGCGCGGGCAACGACGACATCGAGGGCGGCAGCGAAAACGATACCATCAACGGCAACGCCGGCGACGACACGATCCTGGGCGACAGCGGCAACGACATTCTGGTCGGCCAGGACGGCAGCGACTTCCTGGACGGCAGCGACGGGCTCGACACGATGGACGGCGGC
>NZ_JARAMO010000124.1:0-1680 GCF_028807275.1 Mameliella sp. AT18 | reverse complement strand
ATCATCGGGCCGAACGGGGCGGGCAAGTCCTCGATGCTCAACATCATTTCCGGGTTCTATACGCCGACCATCGGCGAGGTCTGGTACAAGGGCGCAAAGCGCCCGCAGATGAAACCCTATGAGGTCGCCCGCATGGGCGTGGCGCGCACCTTCCAGAACATCGCGCTGTTCGAGGGGATGACGGTGCTGGACAACGTGATGACCGGCCGGCTGACGCATATGAACGCCTCGATCGCAAGCCAAGCTCTGTGGTGGGGCCGGGCGCGCAACGAGGAAATGGAAAACCGCGAGATCGTCGAGAAGGTCATAGACTTCCTCGAGATCCAGGCCATCCGCAAGACGCCGGTGGGGCGGCTGCCCTACGGCCTGAAAAAGCGGGTCGAACTGGCGCGCGCGCTGGCCGCCGAACCGTCGATCCTGCTGCTGGACGAACCGATGGCGGGGATGAACGTCGAGGAGAAGGAGGACATGAGCCGCTTTATCCTGGACGTGAACGACGAGTTCGGCACCACGATCTGCCTGATCGAACACGACATGGGCGTGGTCATGGACCTCTCCGACCGGGTCGTGGTGATGGATTACGGCAAGAAGATCGGCGACGGCACGCCCGACGAGGTGCGCAACAACCAGGACGTGATCGACGCCTACCTGGGGGTGCCGCATTGAGACTTGAACACGACACCGTCCCGGGCCCGATCCGGGATCTCCACGCCAGCCATGAGGCCCCGGTCCGGGGCGGGGAGCGCAAGACATGCTGAGAGACATCTTCATCAATCCCTTCGTGGACATGTACGAGGCGCCGGACCTGTTCCTGCAGACCCTCTGGGAGGGGCTGGTATCAGGCGTGCTCTATGCGCTGATCGCGCTGGGGTTCGTGCTGATCTTCCGGTCGAGCCGGATCTTCAACTTTGCTCAGGGCATCATGGTGGTCTTTGCGGCGCTGACGCTGGTGGGGCTTTATGCCTATGGCATCCCCGCCTGGATCGCGGTGCTGCTGACCCTGGGCGTGATGTTCGTGCTGGCGGTCAGCATCGAACGGGTGGTGCTGCGGCCGCTTGTGGGCCAGCCTGACATCATCCTCTTCATGGCAACCATCGGGGTCAGCCTGTTCCTGATCGGCCTGGGCGAGATCATCTTTGGCGGCGAGAACAAGCAGATGATCACCAGCGAGCTGGGCATTCCCACCGGGGAAACCCTGCTGGAACCCTGGGGCGGTCTGCTGATCCTGCCGCATCTCGACATCACCGTGGTCGTGGTTGGCGGGGTGCTGGTGGCGGCGCTGCTGGCCTTCCTCAACTATACCAAGATGGGCCGGGCCATCCGCGCGCTGGGTGACGACCACCAGGCGGCGCTGTCGGTTGGCATCTCTTTGCAGACGATCTGGGTGCTGGTCTGGTTCATCGCGGGGATCATCGCGCTGGTCACGGGCATTGCCTGGGGCGCGCGGGCAGGGGTGAGCTTTGCCCTCGAGGTGATCGCCTACAAGGCCCTGCCGGTGCTCATGCTGGGGGGACTGGAAAGCATCACCGGCGCCATCGTCGGCGGGCTGATGATCGGCATCCTGGAAAAGCTGTTCGACGGCTACTGGGGTTACCCGATCCTGGGCGGCAACACCGAGACCTGGTTCGCCTTCGTGCTGGCGCTGATCGTGCTGCTGTTCCGCCCGCAGGGCCTGTTCGG
>NZ_JARAMO010000123.1:0-1866 GCF_028807275.1 Mameliella sp. AT18 | reverse complement strand
CAGGAAACCGCGATGTTCAACCGCTCGGCGCTGGACAATATCCGCTATGGCCGTCCCGGCGCGACAGAGGCCGAGGTGATCGAGGCCGCGAAACGGGCCGAGGCACATGAGTTCATCCTGGAACTGGAGGATTTTCGGGGCCGCACCGGCTATGGCGCCTACCTGGGTGAACGCGGCGTCAAGCTGTCCGGTGGCCAGCGCCAGCGGATCGCGCTGGCCCGTGCCATTCTCAAGGATGCGCCGATCCTGGTGCTGGACGAGGCCACCAGCGCGCTCGACAGCGAGGTCGAGGCGGCGATCCAGGAGGCGCTTGGCCGGGTGATGGAGGGCAAGACCGTGCTGGCCATCGCGCACCGGCTGTCGACCATTTCCAGCATGGACCGGATTGTTGTCCTGCACGAGGGCCGCATCGCCGAACAGGGCACCCATGACGAGCTGCTGGAGAAGAAGGGCCTTTATGCCCGCTACTGGGACCGGCAATCCGGCGGATTCCTGGGTGAGGACGCGGTGGAGGCGGCGGAATGATCCGACGCCTGCTGCCGAAGATCGACCCGTTCCAGCCTGCGGACGGTGCGCCGCCGCAGGGCCTGTGGGCCTTTGCACGCTGGGCGCTGAAAGGCGCGGAAAAGCCGATCCTGCTGGCGGTCTTCGTGACCGCGATGACCGGGATTTCCGAACTGGTCGCGGCGCGCTTTACCGGCTGGGTGATCGACGGCGCCGAGGCCACCGGCCCTGGCGCCTTCTGGGAGCCGTTCTGGTGGCTGATCCTTTTCGGGCTGGCCTTCTTCCTGCTGATCCGCCCGCTGATCTTCGTCTTTGACGCGGGCGTGTCGGGCGTGATGCTGGGGCCGAACCTGTTTCCGATGGTCCTGCAACGGCTGAACAGCCATGTCCTTGGCCATTCGATGCGCTTCTTCGAGAACGATTTTGCCGGGCGGCTCAGCCAGAAGGCGCTGCAGGTGTCGCGCGCGCTGACCGACCTCGTGCTGGAAACCACGGATGTGGTCGTCTACGCGCTGGCGATGTTCGTGGGGGCCTTTTTCCTGCTGGGGGCGATCGACCCCTGGCTGCTGGGGGTCTTTGCGCTTTGGGCGGTGCTGTATGCGCTGGCGCTGCGCTATTTCATCCCGAGGGTGCGGCGCCTGTCGGCGGCACGGGCGGGGGCACGGACCGCCGTCACCGGACAGATCGTCGACACCTATTCCAACATCGCCACGGTCAAGCTGTTCGCCCGCGACGATGACGAGGACGCGGCGACCCACGCGGCGCTGGACCATTACCGCGCCCGCGCGCTGGATTTCGGAGAGCTGTCGGCGGTCTTTCGCATGGTGCTGATGACGCTGGGGGGCATCCTGCCCGTGGTGTCGATCCTGGGCGCGCTCTACCTCTACAGCATCGGCACGGCGACGGCGGGGGACATCGCGGTGACCGCCATGGTCACGACGCGGCTGTCCATGCTGACCAACCGGCTGGGCCGCGTGGCCATGTCGATCTTTACCAACATCGGCGAGATGCAGGACGGGATCGGCACGCTGACGCCGGGCCATGAGATCACCAACAGGCCCGGTGCCCTGCCGCAGGCACAGTCGGGCGAGATCCGGTTTGACCACGTGGGGTTTGCCTATGGTGGCGAGGGGCACGCGCTGGCCGGGTTCGACCTGACCATCGCGCCGGGGGAAAAGGTGGCGCTGGTGGGTGCCTCGGGTGCGGGGAAATCCACCGCCGTCTCGTTGCTGTTGCGGCTTTACGACGTGGAACAGGGGCGCATCCTGATGGGTGGCATCGACATCCGCGACCTGACCCAACAGGCGCTGCGGCGGCAGATCTCCGTCGTCCGGCAGGAAACCGCGATGTTCAACCGCTCGG
>NZ_JARAMO010000122.1:0-2844 GCF_028807275.1 Mameliella sp. AT18 | reverse complement strand
AACCTCCCCGACGCCCTCCTGCCGGAGGATTTGCGGTAGGAAACACTCCGGGGCCTCTCCGACGTCGGGAGGGGCCCCGGGGCATGTGCGAACAGGCGATCGCGGCTATCCTGTGGTGTAACAACGCCCCGAGGAACCGAACATGACCGATAAGCCGATCGTCTATCACATTCCCGTCTGTCCCTTTTCCCAGCGGCTGGAAATCCTGCTGGCCTTGCGGGGAACTCCCGATGCGGTCGAGTTCCGCGTGGTCGACATCACGAAGCCCCGCGATCCCGAGTTGCTGCGCAAAACCCGCGGAACCACCGCCCTGCCGGTGCTGGAAACGCCCGGCGGGCGCATCCTCAAGGAAAGCCTCGTCATCCTGCGCTACCTTGACGAGATGTCGCCGGGTGCCCCTTTGCGAAGGCCGGATCCGTTCGAACATGCGGTGGAATCCATGCTGATCGCGCGCGAAGGCCCGTTTACAACGGCAGGGTATCTATACGTCCTGAACCAGGAGCCAGACCAACGGGCGACCCATCGCGACAAGCTGTTGGGCCTTTACCGCGACCTGGACAGTTTCCTCTGCGAGCACAGCCCGGAGGGGTCGTTCCTCTTCGAGGATTTTGGCCTGGCCGAGGCGGTGTTCACCCCGATGTTCAAACGCTTCTGGTTTCTCGAGTACTACGAGGATTTCGCGCTGCCCGAGGGGCCGGAGTACGACCGGGTCCGGCGTTGGTACGCGGCCTGCATGGCGCACCCCGCAACCGATCAGGTCTGCCAAGAGGAGATCGTCAAGCTTTACTACGACTACGCGCTTGGGGCGGGGAACGGGGCGCTGGTCGACGGGCGGAATATTTCCAGTTTTGTCTTCGAGCCGCATTGGCGTGACCGCCCGATGCCGCCCCGTGACAAATACGCGGGCAGTGCTTCGGACGCGGACCTGGGGCTGGCCTGAGCAAACTTGGTCGCGCGGGCCGCTTGCAGCACTATGGTCCGAACAGGGAGGTGCCAATGCCCGCCATGATTTCTTTCCGCTCGGTCGTCGATCCGGCCGATTGCGATTTCCTGGGGCATATGAACGTGTCGCGCTACTTTTCGGCCTGTTCGGATGGTGTCTTTGCCGTGCAGGCAGAATTGGGACTGACGGCCCGGGACATGCGTGAAGGGCGGCGGTTATCCTTTGCCGTCGTCCATGCCAAAAGCGATTTCCGTGCCGAGTTGCAGGCCGGTGATGCGATCTGGCTGGAAAGCAACGTGGTGGAGGTTGGTGGCAAGTCGATGACCTTTCGGCACGTGCTGAAGCGAGCAGAAGACGGGGCGGTGGCCTTCGAGACGGTTTTCAAATGCGTCTTGATGGACCTTGTCACGCGGCGCGCCGTCGAGATCCCGCCGGATGTGCGCGACAGGGCAGAGACGTTGCGCGAGACGGAGGCGCCCCGGACCTGATCCGGGGCCGTCACACCGTTTCATCCTCCAACAGGCAGGCGACGTGCCGTCCTTGACGGTCCGTCAGGTCGGGCCGCTCAGTCGCGCAGGCGTCGATGCGTTTCGGGCAGCGCGACTGAAACAGACAGCCCTGCGGCAGGTCCATCGGGCTGGGCAGATCCCCGGTCAGGATCTGCGGCTGCTGTTTCACGCGGGGATCGGGCACCGGAACCGCCGAGAGAAGCGCCTGCGTGTAGGGATGGCGTGGGTTCGCCACCAGCTCACCCGCCGGGGCCATCTCCATCATGCCGCCCATGTACATCACCAGGATGTCGTCGGAGATGTGGCGCACCACGCCCAGGTCATGCGCGACAAAGATCAGCGTCAGCCCCATTTCCGCCTGCAACTCCTTGAGCAGGTTGATGACCTGCGCCTGGATCGAGACGTCGAGCGCCGAGACCGGCTCATCACAGAGCAGGATCTGCGGGCGGGCGATCAGCGCCCGTGCAATCCCGATACGCTGGCACTGTCCGCCCGAGAATTCATGTGGAAACCGGTTCATGTTGCGCTCGGCGATGCCGACGCGGTCCAGCATCTCGATCACCTTATGGCGCCTCTGCCGGCTGTTCAGCTCGGGGCAGAAGTAGACCAGCGGTTCGGCCACGATCTCGCGGATGGTCATGCGCGGGTTGAGCGAGGCCATCGGATCCTGAAAGATCATCTGCATCCTCCGCCGCAACCTTTGCAGGTCGGTGCGGCGGGCATAGTCGATGGGCTGGCCGTCCAGCGTGACGGTGCCGCTGTCATGCGGGCCAAGTCCGGCGACGGCGCGGATCAGCGTGGACTTGCCGCAGCCGGATTCGCCCACGATGCCCAGCACGCGGCCCGGCATGAGGTCAAAGCCGACTCCGTTGACCGCGTTCAGGCGCCGGGGCGGGGACCAGGGGAAACGCTTGCCCTGATGGACGGGAAAGGTGACGCGCAGGTCGCGGACCGAGAGGATGGGATCGCTCATGTCAGTTCCTCGACTGGGCGGATACAGGCGCGGCCCTCGCGGAAGTCCGGCAGCATCTCGTGGCAGGCGGGAATGGCATCGACACAGCGCGGCGCAAAGGGGCAGGCCCGGGGGGCGGCGGTCTGGTTCGGCGGACTGCCAGGTATGGCCGAAAGCGTGACATCGCCGTCGGTGATCCGCGGCACGGCGCGCAGCAGGCCGCGTGTGTAGGGATGCCCCGGTGCGTCGAAGATCGCGGGGGTCGGCGCGGCCTCCATCACGCGGCCACCGTAAAGCACCATCGTGTCGTCGCAGAACCCGGCGACAACGCCAAGGTCGTGGGTGATCAGCAGGACGGCTGTCCCCATATCGCGCTGGATCTCGTCCAGCAGGGCCATGATCTGGGCCTGCACGGTGACGTCCAGCGCCGTGGTCGGCTC
>NZ_JARAMO010000121.1:0-5074 GCF_028807275.1 Mameliella sp. AT18 | reverse complement strand
GTCACCCATGACCAGGTCGAGGCGATGACCTTGGCCAGCCGCATCGTCGTGCTGGCCAACAAGGGGATCGCGCAGGTGGGCAGCCCGCTGGAACTGTACGAGCGGCCCAACAGCGAGTTCGTGGCGCAGTTCATCGGCTCTCCCTCGATGAACCTGCTGCCCGGCGAAGTGGTCGAGACCGGCACGCAAACCCGCGTGAAGCTGGACGGCGGCGGCACGGCTCTCTCGGATTATCCGACCACCGAGGCTGACAAGGGACTGCGGGTCAATGTCGGCGTGCGGCCCGAGGATTTCGTGCCCACCGAGGACACGCCGATCTATTCCGGCAAGGTCGAGATCACCGAGGCCCTTGGGGAGGTGACGCTGCTCTACTTCCAGGCCGAAGGTGGGGGCGACCCGGTCATCGGCAAGCTGCCCGGCATCCACCGCGAGATGCGTGGCAAGCAGGTGTCGCTGGGCGCGGAACCGGACAAGGTGCACCTCTTCGCGGAGGGGGTGTCGCTGCTGTATCGGTGAGGCGCTGCCCGCTGTTGCCGTGGTCGACCTTGCGGCGGCGTTGACTGCGCCCGTCCGAGCGTTTCAGGTCGGTTGCCAATGATCCACGTTCTTGCCATGTCCGCGGTCGGGGCAGGAGACATGTGACATTGGCAAATTACCGGAAGGAACAGCATGGCCAAGGCAATACACAGCATGATCCGCGTGCTCGACGAGGCACGTTCGGTCGATTTCTACCGGACGGCTTTCGGGTTGGAGATCGCGGAACGCAAGGACTTCGATGATTTCACGCTGGTCTACCTGAGCAATGCAGAGAGCAGCTTCGAGATCGAACTCACCGTGAACAAGGGACGTACCGAACCCTATGACCTGGGCGACGGGTATGGTCATCTTGCGGTTTCGGTCGCGGACCTGGACGACACCCACAAGCGGCTGACCGATGCGGGGCTGGCACCGCGCAAGATCGTCGAATTCGCGCCGGACGGAAAGAGGTTCGCCCGTTTCTTCTTTGTCGCGGACCCCGATGGTTATCAGATCGAGGTCATCGAACGGGGTGGTCGGTTTCTCTAAGGGTGCCGGACATGGACGACAGGCAAAAGTGTCCCCCGGGACGGCAGGCCTGGGAAAAATCTTGCCCGGGAGAGCGGTGAGGTTCGAAGCGCAGCGACTGCTTTGACCCCGAGGGCCAGCCACACGCGCCATCGCTGCGCGAGCGGCTTCGTCCTCGGGCCGTCCTTGATGATGGCGCAGACGTTTAGATTTCGATCGCTTCAGAAATCGCCAGTGCATCTTCAAGTTCAACGCTGAGCTGCCTCAGAGGGCAGTCATGCGCCCCGTTCATGCCCAATGCTGCATGGCGTATCCAATCGGGACACAAGGCGCCGATGCTCGTCCGTCGTTCCAAATCAGGCTGTCGCCGTCAGGCAACCCTTGGCTGACAGATGGGGTCCTGTCGGAAACGCTCTTCCGCCGCGCTGATGATCTTTCCCGCTCTGTTCTTGGCGGATCACCGATCCGCTTTCTCAAGCACCAGGAACGTCATCATGCCGAAAGGGGGCAGCGGTTTCTTCTCTCTGACCGTAAGCTCCGGTTGTTTGAGCACGGTGCCGATGTCGAAATCGGAATGCCAGCCCAACAGGTTTGCGAATGGCGCAAAAAATCGTTCGATCCGTGCCATGATACCGGTTTCCTGGGCGAAGTGATTGGTGATGACGATCTTGCCTCCGGGTTTGCAGACCCGCGCTATCTCGGCCATCACGCGTTCGGGTTCCGGCACGACAGAGATGATGTGCATCGCTGCGACGGTATCGAAATGATTGTCCGGAAAATCGAGACTTCGCGCATCCATCTGCCGGAGGCTCCTGACGTGCCCCAACCCGAAGCGATCGACCTTCTCCCGTGCCTTGGCCAGCATGTCGTCGCTGAAATCAATACCCGTGACGCAAAGGTCTGAACGATAGTTTCGTAGTGCAAGACCGGTCCCGACACCGACTTCCAGAACGCTCGTCCCGCTTTGTCCATTGATGTACTCGACTGCCGCGCGCCGTCCGGTATTTGTAATCGCGCCGAAGGTCTGGTCATAGACGGGGGCCCACCTCGCGTAGGAGGTCTTGATTGCGCCGAGTTCCATCGCGTTAGTCCTTTGTGTTCCTTGATTTGCGAGCGGATCGAAACGCCCAGATCAGGCTGCAGATGTAGACAAATGTCATCAGCGCCAGGGTGGCCCAAAGATATGTCAGCAATGCTGCAGCCATAAGCCCGGCGCCAAGAAGGAAAAATTTGGCGTTCCCGCGGTCGATTGACAGCTGCTTGAAGGAATAGGTCGGGATGCGACTGATCATCAAAAGACCGACAAGAAAAACGTGGCCAGCGATGACCGAAGGCGCGGCCAAGGGAAGGTCAGAGAAGAGAAAGGAGATAACCATTGGCAGCAACACGAGAACTGCGCCCGCTGGTGACGGGACACCGACAAAGTAACCGCATCCGGTGTCTTCTTTGTCCATCCGGCTGTCGACGTTGAATCGTGCCAGTCGCAGGACGCAGCAAATGGAATAGCTCAAGACAGCTATCCAGCCCGCGCTTTGGAAATCCTGCAGGGCCCATTGGTACATGATCAGTACAGGCGCCACTCCGAAATTCAGGAAATCCGCCAGGGAATCCAGTTCCGCACCGATCGGCGACTCGCTTTTCGTCAAACGCGCGAGCCGGCCGTCCAGACCATCCAGAACGCAGGCCACCAGAACCAGGCGCACGGCCAATTCGAAATTCCCTTCATAGCCAAAGCGTATGGCCGAAAGGCCCGCACATATGGCCGAGATGGTGACCAGATTCGGCAGCAGCTGCAGGACGTTGATTTTCTTTCGCTTGTCGGGCAACGGGTGGGGCATGCGTTAATCTGTTCGCGCCGAACGAGCAGGCTCGTCCGAGGCCAAGTCGGCAAGGACCGTCTCGCCCGCGATCATGGTTTGCCCCAGAGCGACAAGTGGTTGCACACCATCCGGCAAATAGACGTCCAGTCGCGAACCGAAGCGTATCAGGCCAAACCTTTCACCGGTTGCCAAGACGTCGCCCTGCGCGGAAAAACAGACGATCCGCCGCGCAACCAACCCAGCGATCTGAACCACGGCGATCTGTCGCCCGTCCGCCATGTCGATGCACAGGCTGTTCCGTTCGTTGTCGGCGCTGGCCTTGTCCAGAGAGGCATTGAAGAACTTGCCCGGCCGATAGGCGATCGCCGAAATCCGGCCCGCGACAGGTGCACGGTTCACATGGCAGTTGAAGACACTCATGAAGACGCTGACACGGGTCAATGGCTGATCCGTCATGCCCAATTCCGGTGGCGGCACGGCCTTTTCGATCAGCGAGACCACACCATCGGCGGGACTGACGATCAGGCCCTCACGGCTTGGTGTCACACGTGCCGGGTCACGGAAAAAGTAGTAACACCAAATCGTCAGTCCGACGCCCACCCATCCCAGGACGGACGAGACCAAGAAGAGCGCGGCTGCGAAAACCGCGAAAACGGCCACAAAGCGTCGCCCTTCGGGATGCATCGGCTTGATGAATGTATCGCGCATTTTCATGGATGTGTCGCTTTTCCTTGGCGAATGGTCGCTTCCATATCCAACCCGGGCACGGACCACAACATCTTAAGGGTGATGGATGTAGCCGCGCCCCAAGCCGAAGAAAACGAACCTGTCGATCTGTTCCGCTACCGACGGACAGTGCTTTTCGGTGAAAGTCGGCTTAAGTCCGATTGGCCGGGGTTCAGCGCCAACAGCTCCCGAAGGTTTCTTCGGGAGCTGTTGTGCGACATGGCTTTGTTCCGACAATGCCACAAGCAACAAGTTGTATTGTTTCCTGCAAAGGGCTGGCCGGGACAGGGGCCTTGTGATCGACTGGTTGGCCGGCCTTACTCCGGCTCGTAGGTCAGTTCGATGGGCTTGCGGAACAGCACCTTGTTGCCTTGACCCATCACGTAGCGCAGCTCGTACTTGCCCGGACCTTCGGGGAGTTTCAGCACCAGCGGGCTGTCCTCGGAGGTGTGCTTGTAAGTGCTGTACTTGTTGTCCGGCTCACCGACGCGGGCAAGGCTGATGTAGTCGCCCTTGTAGTCCGGCCCGTCCCAGTCCAGCCCGAGGACCGCGCCCGCAGGCACCTGTTCCGGCGCGTCGATGCTGGCCGTCACCTCGGTCAGGGTGATCTGGTTGCGCGCCACCACGCGGGGGCTGTCGCCCGCGGCAACATACCGGATCTCATAGGTGCCCGGTTCCGCCGGCAGCCGCAGCAGCAGCGGAGAGCCTTCGCGGGTGTAGGTGTAGAAGTGGTACTTGTTGTCGGCCATGTCGGCATCGGCAACGGTGACATAGTCCTTGTCGTAGCCGGGACCGTCCCATGTCACCAGCACCGAGGCGCCGGCCCGCGCCTCCGTGACCACGTCAAGCGTCGCGCTGACATCAGAGACCTCGATGGTCTTGGTGGCCAGAACGGTCCGGTCCTGCCGCATGACATAACGGATCTCGTAGGTGCCTGCATCGGCGGGCAGGGTCAGGTCCAGCGGCGAGCCTTCGCGGGTGTAGGTATAGTTGACATAGCCATCGTCTCCGATCTCGGACACGGTGATGTAGTCACCCTCATAATCCGGTCCGGTCCATGTCACTGGGATGTCCGATCCGGCCGCGCCTGTCGGCGCCACGTCCAGCGTGGCCGAAACCTCTGTCACCTCGATCATCCGCGTGGCCAGAACGGTCCGATCCTGGCGCATGAAATAGCGCAACTCGTAGGTCCCCGGTTCCGAGGGCATCTTGAGCGTCAGGGGCGAACCCTCGCGGGTGTAGGTGTAGTTGACATAGCCCTTGTCGTCCGGTTTCGAGACCGCGATGTAATCGCCCTCGTAGTCTGGTCCCGTCCAGGTCACGGGGATGTCGGCGCCCACCTCCGCCGTCTCGGCGGCCTCGAGGCTGGCGTCCAGCGCCGTCACCTCGATCATGCGGGTGGCCAGCACGGTACGGTCCTGGCGCATGAAATAGCGCAATTCGTAGGTGCCTGGCTCGGGCGGCATCACCAGTTGCGCGGGCGT
>NZ_JARAMO010000120.1:0-3926 GCF_028807275.1 Mameliella sp. AT18 | reverse complement strand
GGGGGAGGCCGCAGGCCGGGGGCAGAGCCGCCCGATGCCCGAAACCGCCCCCCTGCCCCCGACCGGAGCAATCCAAAGAACGGAGCGCCGAAATGAACCGCAGCTTCATCGCCCGGAACCCCTCGGTTCTCTGGTTTCTCGCCTTCCTCGGGATCTTCACGCTGGCCGTCACCCTGATGGCCGAGGCGACCGGGACGGGCTTCATCTCCACCAGTTTCGTCAAGACCCTGGGCAAGACCCTGTGCCTGTGCCTCGTCGCCATCGCGATGGACGTGGTCTGGGGCTATTGCGGCATCCTCAGCCTGGGCCATTTCGCCTTTTTCGGGATCGGCGGCTACGCCATCGGCATGTGGCTGATGTATGCCCGCACCGAAACCATCGTCACTGACAGCATGGCCGCACAGGTGGTCCCGCCCAGTCCGCAAGAGGTTTCTGACGCCATTGCCAGCCAGATCTTCGGCGTGGTCGGGGCGTCCGAGTTCCCGCCAATCTGGGCCTTCGCGCATTCGCTGCCGCTACAACTCCTGATGGTTGTCCTGGTGCCCGGCCTGCTTGCACTGGTCTTTGGCTGGCTGGCCTTCCGCTCGCGCGTGACCGGCGTCTATCTCTCGATCCTGACCCAGGCCATGACCCTGGCGCTCTCGCTTTACCTGTTCCAGAACGACAGCGGCTTGCGCGGCAACAACGGCCTGTCCGGCCTGCAGAACATCCCCGGATTCGAGAGCACCCCGCAAAGCATGGTCTCGATGGTCTTCTTCTGGGCCTCAGCCCTGGCGCTTGCGCTGGGATACATCCTCTTCGCCTGGGTCGTCTCGGGCAAGATGGGCAGCGTGATCCGCGCCATCCGCGACGATGAAACCCGTGTACGCTTCCTCGGCTACCACGTCGAAAGCTACAAGCTCTTCGTCTTCACCCTGACGGCGGTGATCGCGGGCATCGCGGGCGCGCTCTATTACCCGCAGGCCGGCATCATCAACCCGGCGGAAATCGCCCCCATCGCCTCGATCTACCTTGCGGTCTGGGTCGCCATCGGCGGGCGCGGACGGCTCTATGGCGCGGTAATGGGCACCGTCTTCGTCACCCTCGCCTCCAGCTGGTTCACCGGCGGCGGCGCGCCCGACATCAACCTCGGCTTCTACACCATCCAGTGGACCGACTGGTGGCTTGTTCTGCTGGGCCTCTCGTTCGTCGCCGTCACCCTGTTCGCACCGCAGGGCCTGGGCGGGCTGGTCGACAAGATCGCGAGGAAATCATGAGCAAGACCCTGCTAGAACTGTCCGGCGTTTCGGTCTCCTTCGACGGGTTCAAGGCGATCAACTCGCTCTCCTTCCAGATCGGAGAGCCCGAGCTGCGTGCCATCATCGGCCCCAATGGCGCCGGCAAGACAACTTTCATGGACATCATCACCGGCAAGACAAAGCCTGACGAGGGCCATGTCCTGTGGGGCGACAAGGGTATCTCGCTGCTGGGCATGTCGGAATCCGCAATCGCCCGCGAAGGCATCGGTCGCAAGTTCCAGAAGCCCACCGTCTTCGAGGCGCAAACCGTCCGTGAGAACCTGGCGATGGCGCTAAAGAACCCGCGCGGCCCCTTCGACGTGCTGTTCTACAAGAAGACGAAACGAGGCGCCGAGCGCATCGAGGAAATCGCCGAACAGACCGGCCTGACCGACAGCCTCACCCGCCCCGCCGGCGAACTCTCCCACGGCCAGAAACAGTGGTTGGAGATCGGCATGCTGCTGGCGCAGGAACCGCGGCTCCTTCTGGTCGACGAACCCGCCGCCGGCATGACCCCGGCAGAACGCGAAAAGACCACCGAAATGCTGGTCGAGGCGGCCAGGACCCGGGCCGTCGTCGTGGTCGAACACGACATGGAGTTCGTCCGCCGCCTGAACTGCAAGGTCACCGTGCTGAACGAGGGATCGGTTCTGGCCGAGGGCTCGATCGACCATGTCACCAGCAACCCGCAGGTGATCGAAGTCTACCTGGGCCGCTGAACGATGCCTTGCCGCTTCTTCTTGGTGAAAATACCCCAATGCGCCCACGTTCCCGCGCGCGGCGCCCGGACGATAGGAAAGCCCACCCCATGCTGAGCCTCTCCGACCTGACACTGCACTATGGCCACAGCCAGATTCTCTACGACATCTCGATGGAGGCAAGGCCCGGCGCGGTCACGTGTCTGATGGGCACCAACGGCGTGGGCAAGACATCCCTGCTCAAGGCGATCTCGGGCACTCATGCCCGGTCCGGCGGCGCGATGGTGCTGGACGGGGCGGACATCGCCCGCACGACACCAGCGCACGCGCTGGCGCGGGCCGGTGTCGGATACGTCCCGCAAGGCCGCGACATCTTTCCCCTGATGACCGTGAAAGAGAATCTCGAGACCGGATATGCCTGCCTGCCCAAGTCGGACTGGGGCATTCCGGACGAGACATTCGAGCTTTTCCCGATCCTCAAGCAGTTCCTGGCCCGCCGTGGCGGCGATCTTTCGGGTGGCCAGCAGCAGCAACTCGCCATCGCCCGCGCGCTGATCGCACAGCCCAAGCTGCTGCTGCTGGACGAGCCCACGGAAGGGATCCAGCCGAACATCATCAAGCAGATCGGAGAGGTCATCAAATACCTCCGCCAGAAGGGCGACATGGCCGTCATCCTGGTCGAGCAGTTCTTTGATTTCGCTTACGATCTTGGCGATCACTTCGTTGCGCTGGAGCGTGGCCGGGTGATCCACAATGCGCCCCAGGCGGACACCCCGCGCGAGGTCCTTCTGAAGAAGGTGTCGGTCTGATGCCGACAATGGACCCTTGACTCGTAAACCATTTCTCCACAGCTGCCAACGCACGCAAGTTTAGTAAAACAAGGCCCAAGAAGCCCCCACCCCGCCACCGCCAGTGACAGGCTTGTTAACCTATGGGCGCTTTAATCTGCCGTACCGACCCGATCATTTACGGAACAGCAGATGACCAAGGACCTTCAACAGAAACTCTCGCACTTCCAGCTGGACGGCGAAAACGCAGGTTTGTTGCGTGAGGTCGGGGAACTTCTCAAACCCGAACTCGACGCGGTGCTGACAGCCTTCTACAAGCGCGCCCAGGCCAATCCCGATACCGCGGCCTTCTTCGACGGGCCGGAGCGGATGGAATACGCCCGCAACGCCCAGAAAAAGCACTGGACCCGCCTGCTATCAGGAGAGTTCGACGCGGAATACATGGCCTCGGTAGACCGGATCGGGCGCACACATGCCCGGATCGACCTGCCGCTTGATACCTACATGTCCGCCTATTCGCTGGCCACCACCGACCTTGTCGCGGCCCTGTTCAAACGCATCCCCAGGCGCAAGCGCAGCCGCCTAGCCGTCATGGTCGGCGTTCTGACCCGCGCCTTCGCGCTGGACATCGAACGGGTTGTCGAAACCACGTTCCGCATCCTCGCAGAGGAACAGACCGCCGCCTTTGGCCATATCGACACCGCGATCGAGAAACTGGCACAGGGGGATCTGACCCATGTCATCCCCGGCCCCGACAGCAGCGACTATCCCAAGCGGTTCGAGGATGTACGGAGAAAGCTGAACGGCGCCACGGAAAACCTGAGGGAGACCATGACACAGGTCACGGGTACGATGTCGAACCTGGTCAAGATCATCGAGGAAGTATCGGCCGCGGCCGACGATCTGTCGGAACGCACGGCCAACCAGGCCGCATCGCTGGAAGAAACCGCCGCTGCGGTGCATGAACTGACCGAAAACGTGGCCAGCTCTGCCAAGAACACGCAAGAGGCCAACCAGGTCGCCGCGACGGCCTCGCAGACCGCGCTGGAAGGCGCGCGCACCGTCGAGGAAGCCTCTGGCGCGATGACCCGCATCCAGACCTCGTCGGACCAGATCACGCGGATCATCGGGCTGATCGACGACATCGCCTTTCAGACCAACCT
>NZ_JARAMO010000119.1:0-1708 GCF_028807275.1 Mameliella sp. AT18 | reverse complement strand
GGCACGCTGGCCAAATGGCTGGTCAAGGAGGGCGACACCGTATCCGCCGGTGACGTGATCGCCGAGATCGAGACCGACAAGGCCACGATGGAATTCGAGGCCGTGGACGAGGGCGTGATGGGCAAGATCCTTGTCTCCGAGGGCACGCAGAACGTCGCTGTCAACACGCCCATCGCGGTGCTGGTCGAAGAGGGCGAAGAGGTCCCGGATCAGGTCGGGAACACGGGCGCAGCGGTTCAACCCGCCAAGCCTGCGGCCCAACCCGCCGCAGCAGCTGCACAGCCTGCCGCCCCGGCCAGGGTCGAAGCCGCCCGCCCCGAGCCGGATTGGCCCGAAGGCACCAAGACAAAGAAGCAGACGGTCCGCGAAGCCCTGCGCGACGCGATGGCCGAGGAAATGCGCGCCGATGGCGATGTCTTCCTGATGGGTGAGGAGGTTGCCGAATACCAGGGCGCCTACAAGATAAGCCAGGGCCTGCTGGACGAGTTCGGCTCCAAACGGGTGATCGACACGCCGATTACCGAACACGGTTTTACCGGCATCGGTGTCGGTGCCGCCTTTGGCGGGTTGCGCCCCATCGTCGAGTTCATGACCTTCAACTTCGCCATGCAGGCGATGGACCAGATCATCAACTCGGCGGCCAAGACACTGTACATGTCCGGCGGGCAGATGGGCTGTCCCATCGTCTTCCGTGGCCCCAGCGGCGCCGCCGCCCGTGTCGGCGCCCAGCACAGCCAGGATTACGCCGCCTGGTATGCCCATATTCCCGGCCTCAAGGTGGCGATGCCCTACAGCGCCTCGGACGCCAAGGGCCTCTTGAAAAGCGCCATCCGCGACCCGAACCCGGTGATCTTCCTCGAGAACGAGATCCTCTACGGGCGCAGTTTCGACGTGCCGGTGCTCGACGATTTCACCGTTCCGCTGGGCAAGGCCCGGATCTGGCGCGAAGGTTCGGACGTGACAATCGTCAGCTTCGGCATCGGCATGACCTACGCGCTGGAAGCGGCCGAGAAACTCGCCGAAGAGGGCATCGAGGCCGAGGTCATCGACCTGCGCTGTCTTCGCCCCATCGACACGGCCGCGGTCATCGCAAGCGTGCAGAAAACCAACCGCTGCGTGACCGTCGAGGAAGGCTGGCCCGTGGCCTCGATCGGCAATTACATCTCGGCGACGCTGATGCAGCAGGCCTTCGACTGGCTAGACGCGCCGGTCATCAACGTCACCGGCAAGGACGTGCCCATGCCCTATGCCGCCAACCTCGAACGCCACGCGCTTGTCACCACGCCCGAGGTGATCGAGGCGGCGAAACAGGTCTGCTACCGGTGAGCACGCGGGTTCAGGTTCGGGGCCGCGACGTCGCGCGTGAGGCCTATCGCATCGAAACCGATGCCGGCGCCGCCTTTGTGCCCGAATGCCTGATGGCCGGCGGGCTGCGCCCCGGCGGACGGCCCTCGCACCAGGACGCCTACGAATGGATCGCCGCCCATCGCGCGGCGCTGGCCCGCGCTGTCGAACGGTTGGCACGCGGCGATGCGCGGCGACCGCCCTATGATATCCTGACGCTGATCGAGGTTCGCTGAAATGCGGCTTCTTCTTGGCAAAAATACCCACGTCCAGCGGCTGTCACAGCGCTGAGAGGAGGATCAAAGATGCCCACGGAAATCCTCATGCCCGCCCTGTCCCCCACGATGGAGGAAGGCACGCTGGC
>NZ_JARAMO010000118.1:0-7089 GCF_028807275.1 Mameliella sp. AT18 | reverse complement strand
GACGTACAAAACGTACGTTTTGTACAAAATTCACGGCCGCCGGCCTCCGCTCAATGATAGCGGAATTCACCCACCACGTTGCGCCATTCGCCCGGCGAGATCATCTTGCGATGGGTGAACCGGACCGAGTGCAACGGCCCCTCGATCTCGTCGTGCCAGAACTCGATGAACTCGAACAGCCGGGGATGATCCGGCGCCAGGTCGTAGTCCTGCCAGATAAAGGTGTTCAGGACATGGGCGTAATCGGGCATGTGATAAAAGAACTCGGCCGTGGTCAGGCCATACCCCTTGAGCATCAGCTCGGTCTCAGACTCCTGCATCGTTTTTACCTCGTTTGACAACTCGTAGGTAAATGCTGCCAAGCAAATCTTTACTTATCAATAAAAACAGTGTGTTAGCAGACCTGACCGCTGGCTGCCAAAATGCGCCCGCGGGCCGCCATTGCACCCTACAGATAGTCTCTGATATACACCTCTCAACAAGATATGGCAGATCAACTGACAGGCCCCTGACGTGAGCAATACGCCCGAACCCCCTGAAAATACAGACGAAAATCGTCCGGCGCCGCGCGGCCCCTCGATCTCGATCGAAAACGAGATGAAGTCGAGCTACCTCGACTACGCCATGTCGGTCATCGTCAGCCGCGCGATTCCGGATCTGCGCGACGGGTTAAAACCTGTGCACCGGCGCATCCTCTACGCCATGTACGAGGGCAATTACACGCCCGACAAGGCCTATCGGAAGTCCGCGAAATCCGTCGGCGAGGTGATGGGCAACTATCACCCGCACGGCGATTCCGCGATCTACGACGCGCTTGTGCGGATGGCGCAGGATTTCTCCATGTCGCTGCCGCTGATCGACGGTCAGGGCAACTTTGGCTCGATGGACGGCGACCCGCCCGCCGCCATGCGTTACACCGAAAGCCGCCTGGCGAAATCCGCGCTGGCCCTGCTGACGGATATCGACAAGGAAACCGTTGATTTCCAAGACAACTACGACGGCAAGGAACGTGAACCCACGGTCCTGCCCGCGCGCTATCCCAACGTGCTGGTCAACGGCGCCGAGGGCATCGCCGTCGGCATGGCAACCCGGATTCCGCCCCACAACCTGGGCGAGGTGATCGACGCGACGCTGGCGCTGATCGAAAACCCGGACATGTCGACCGAGGAACTGATCGAATACATCCCCGGGCCGGACTTCCCGACCGGGGGCGTGATCCTTGGCCGCTCGGGCGCGCGCAAGGCCTACCTGGAATGCCGCGGCAGCGTCATCATCCGCGCCAAGACCCGGATCGAGGAGATCCGCAAGGATCGCTATGCCATCGTCATCGACGAGATCCCCTACCAGGTGAACAAGGCCACGATGATCGAGCGCATCGCAGAGGCCGCGCGCGACAAGAAGATCGAGGGCATCGCCCACGTTCAGGACGAATCCGACCGCGACGGTGTGCGCGTGGTGGTCGAACTCAAACGCGACGCCACCGCCGAGGTGGTGCTGAACCAGCTGTTCCGCTTTACGCCGATGCAGGTCAGCTTTGGCTGCAACATGCTGGCGCTGAACGGCGGCAAGCCCGAGCAACTGACGCTGTACGGGTTTCTCAGCGCTTTCATCGACTTCCGCGAAGACGTGGTGGCGCGGCGCACCGCCTACCTGCTGCGCAAGGCCCGCGAACGGTCGCACATCCTCTGCGGTCTGGCCGTTGCCGTGTCGAACGTCGACGAAGTGGTCGCCACGATCCGCTCCAGCGCGGATGCCCCCGAGGCACGCCAGCGCCTGATGGAACGTCGTTGGCCGGCAGAAGAGATCCTGCCCTATATCGCGCTGATCGACGATCCGACCCACAAGGCCAACGAGGACGGCACCTACAACCTGTCCGAAACCCAGGCCCGGGCCATCCTGGAGCTGCGCCTGCAGCGCCTGACCCAGCTGGGCGTCAAGGAAGTCACCGACGAACTCGAAGACCTGGCCGCCAAGATCAAGGATTACCTCGATATCCTGTCCTCGCGCGAGCGCATCATGGGCATCATCAAGGATGAGATGACCGAGATCCGCAACGAATTCGCGGTGCCGCGCCGGACCGAGATCACCGAATGGGCCGGCGACCTCGAAGACGAGGACCTGATCGAACGCGAAGACATGGTCGTCACCGTGACCCAGTCCGGCTACATCAAGCGCACTGCCCTGGCCGATTTTCGCGCCCAGAAACGCGGCGGCAAGGGCCTGTCCGGGATGTCGACCAAGGACGACGACGTTGTCACCACGCTCTTTGTCGCCAATACGCACACGCAGCTTCTGTTCTTCACCACCGATGGCATGGCCTACAAGCTTAAGACATGGCGCCTGCCGCTGGGCGGGCGGACCTCCAAGGGCAAGGCCATCGTCAACATCCTGCCGATCCCCTCGGGTGTCTCGATTGCGGCGATCATGCCCGTCGACCGGCCCGAGGCAGACTGGGACGACCTGCAGATCGTCTTTGCCACCAACAAGGGCAGCGTGCGCCGAAACAAGCTTTCGGATTTCACCAACGTCATGCGCAACGGCAAGATCGCGATGAAGTTCGAGGATGAGGACATGCGCCTGATCAACGCGCGCATCTGCTCCGAGGATGACGACGTCATGCTGGTGACGAACTCTGGCCGGGCGATCCGTTTCCCCGTGCCCGAGGTCCGCGTCTTCAACTCGCGCAATTCCACCGGCGTGCGCGGCGTCCGCCTCTCCAATGGCGACGAGGTCGTGTCGATGTCGGTGATCCGCCATTTCGACGCCACATCGGACGAACGTGCCTCCTACCTCAAGATGCGGCGCGCGATGGCCGGGCTGACCGACGAGGCCGAGACCCCCGAAGAGGAGGAAGGCAATGCCGACAGCGCCATCACGCAGGAACGCTATGCGCAGATGTCGGCGGCGGAAAACCTGATCCTAACGATCACCGCCAAAGGCCTGGGCAAGCTGTCGTCGAGCCATGACTACCCGGTGCGCGGCCGAGGCGGCATGGGCGTCACCGCCTGGGAGAAATCCATGCGCGGCGGCGAAATCGTCGCCTCCTTCCCGGTCGAGCTTGACGACCAGATCATGCTTGCTACGTCGACCGGTCAGTCGATCCGCGTGCCGGTGGACGGCATTTCCTTCCGGTCGCGCAGCGCGGGCGGGGTCAGGGTCTTCAACACCGGCACGGGTGAAACCGTGGTTTCCGTGGCCTGGATCGCCGATCAGGGCGAGACGGACACCGAAACCGAGCAGGACTAAAACAGACTAGGGATTTCCGGCGCCATGCGCATCATTTCACTCCTGATTACGCTGGTGGCCTTTGGCGCGGGTGTATTCTTCATGTACGCACGTTACGAACGCTACCAGCAGAACCAGAGGATCGAGGCACAGAACGACCGCAAGAATGACGCCAACCGGGTCATCAAGCTGATCAACTCCTTTGACGGTCGGTCGCGCGATTGCACCGACTGGTTCGTTGGCCTGTCGACCGGAAGTTTCGATCTGCCGACAACCACGCCCAGAACCGCGCTGATGTTCAGCGAGTCCTGCGGCGAGAGCATGGTCAAACGTGCGGACGAAGCCAGCGACCTGGTCAACAGGTTGGCCTCGCAGGAAGAGTCGCAGCCGGGCCGCACGGAGTTCCTGACCGAGGCCCGCGCCCTGATCGAGGCCTATCGCAGCCAGTCCGACGATTTCTCGCAGGCCTACAGGATCCTGAGCACGGCGCCGGACCAGGACGCCCGGTCTGCCCTGCGCCCGCAGGTGGCCCAACTGGTCAACCGGGCGATCCCTGCGATCAATCGGGGTCTCGGCAATTTCGAATCCGCGCGCAAGGCGTTTATCTACCCCAACAGCTGATCCGCGTTCATTCCAAAAACAAAAGGGCGGGGCCGCAATCGCGGTCCCGCCCTTTTGCATTGCCGGTATCAATCCGTGCCCGAGGCCGAGCCCACGGCAAGCACCGCCAGCACACCGCCCGCGATGATCGCCGGGGCCAGTGCAAAGGGGTCACCATCGGCGACCGCCGCACCATCGACTCGGCGGCAAAAGCGCAAGACCTGTCCGTCACGCTCTTCGGTGTCGGGGCGACAATTGTAGGTGACACCGTTGGCGCCCAGCACCTGCACTGTGTAGACAGGCACGCCGGACGGACCGATCACCCGGGCCTCGGTCGTGGCCTGGGCAAGGGCAGGCTGTGCTAGACCGGCGCAGAGGCCCGTGGCCAAGAGAATCTGTTTCATGATCGTTACTCCACTGACTGGTTCAACGATCCCTGTCGTGCCAAAGCGCCGCCGGAGCCGAAACGGGAAAAACGCGCGGCTTGGATCAGGACGCGCGGGCCTCGGCAGACACCCGCGCGCGCCCTTATCAAAGTCCGTAGATGGCGCTGAACTTCTCTTCGAGATAGTCGAGCAGCGGCGCCTCTGAGGGGGCCGCGCCACTGGCCTTCTCGATCACCTCGCGCGGGGTGTAGAGGCCGCCATGCTGCTGAAGGTTGTCTCGCAACCAGTCCGTGGCGCCCGAGGTATCGCCCTGTGCCAATTGCCCGTCCAGCCCGGGCACGGCATCGCGCAGCGCCTTGTAAAGGCAGCCTGCATAGACATTGCCCAGCGAATAGGTCGGGAAATAGCCGAACAGACCGGCGGACCAGTGCACGTCCTGCAGGACCCCGTCCGAGGGCTTGTCCACCGCGAACCCGAAATCGGCGAGGAAACGGTCGTTCCAAGCGGTTTCCAGGTCATCGACCTGCAGGTCGCCGGAAATCAGCGCCCGTTCCAGATCAAAACGCAACAGGACGTGCAGGTTGTATTGCAGCTCGTCCGCCTCGGTCCGGATATAGCCGTTGCGCACCTTGTTGACCGCGGCATAGAACCCGTCTTCGTCGGCGATGCCGATATCCCCGAAGGTGTCCCGCATCTGGCCATAGAGCCAGCCGGTGAAGGCGCGCGAGCGGCCCAGCTGGTTCTCGTAGATCCGGCTCTGGCTTTCATGCACCCCCATCGAGACCCCCGCTCCCAGTGGGGTCAGGCGATAGCGCGGGTCGATGTTCTGTTCATAGCTGCCGTGGCCGACCTCGTGGATGGTCGAGTAGAAACAGTTGAACGGTTCCAGCGGCATGGTGCGCGTGGTGATGCGCACATCGTCACCCGAGCCGGAGCTGAACGGGTGCACCGCCTTGTCCACCCTGCCCCGCCGCATGTCATAGCCAAAGGTCTTGGCCAGCAGGCGGGCCAGTTTCATCTGCCCGGCCTCGTCAAAGGCACCGGACAGGCCCTGTGGTGCCGGTTTCGCCAGCACGGCCTCGCGCAGCGCGACCAGCCGGGGCCGCAGGGCGCCGAACATCGCCTCAAGGTCGGCGGCCTTGGCACCGGGTTCATAGTCATCCAGTAGCGCGTCATAGACATCGCCACCCGCGGCCAGCGCAGCGCCTTCCTCTTGCCTCAGTGCGATGACCTCTTTCAGCGCCGGGGCAAAAGCCGCAAAATCGTCATCCGCCCGCGCCTCGGCCCAGATCACGTGGCTGCGGCTGACCATGCGGGCAATTTCCGAGGCAAGCCGTTCGGGCACACGCACGCTGCGGTCATGGCTGCGCCGGATGTGGCGCAGTTGCGCGCGGGCGACCGGATCGAGGTTTTCCTCGGCGATCGCCGCCAGCCAGTCCCCGATGCGCGGGTCTGTGCGACGCTGGTGCAGGATCGCCTCCATCGCGGCGCGTTCATCGCTGCGCTGGTCGGCCGCCCCGCGCGGCATCATGGTTTCCTGGTCCCAGCTCAACCGTCCCGCGACCTGCGCCAGCGCCTCGGTGTCGCGCTGGAAGGCCATCAAATCGTCGTATGCACTCATTCAGCTCGTGCCTCTTATACTTTGTGGTGCGGGATAGCGCGCGGCAAACCGCGCCCGCAATATCAGTGCCAATAGTGCGACCGCCCCCAGCTGGTGCACGATGGCAATATGCCAGGGCGCGGCATACACAACCGTGACGATACCCAGCACAACCTGCACGAACAAGACGGCAAAAACAGCGTTGAACCGGAAGCGCGTATCCCGGTTGGCGGACCGCCGCGCGCGCAGCCAGACCACGACACCGAAGGCAAACAGCAGATAGCCCGTGACGCGGTGCATGAACTGCACCAGCCCGGCATTCTCGAAGAAGTTCCGCCAGAGCGGCTCGAAGTCAAAGGCGTTCGAGGGGAAGACCTCGCCGCCCATCAGCGGCCAGTCGTTATAACTGCGGCCCGCGTCGATCCCGGCCACCAGCGCGCCCAGCAGGATCTGCAGAAAGGCGAAATGCATCAGCCCCGTTGCCATCGAGAACAGCTTTGGCTCAGCGCTGCGCCGGGCCTGCATCAGGGCGCGTTCCTCGTAGGTCAGATGATAGACGTACCAGGCGATCAGCCCGAGGATGACAAAGGCAAGCCCCAGGTGCGTTGCCAGGCGATAGGAGGCCACGTCCAGCATTTCGCCGCCCAGGCCCGAAGACACCATCCACCAGCCGATGGCCCCCTGCAGTCCACCCAGGGCCCCCAGGCCCAGCAACCGCCCTGTCCAGCCCGGCGGGATTGCCTTGGCCAGAAGAAATCCGAAAAAGCCCAAGGCCCAGACAAGGCCGATCACCCGGCCAAGTTGGCGATGACCCCATTCCCACCAATAGATCGTCTTGAACTCGGACAGCGACATGCCCTTGTTCTGCAGCTGGTACTCGGGGATCTGCCTGTATTTCTCGAACTCGGCATCCCACTCGGCCGCGTTCAACGGCGGCAGCGCCCCTGTGATCGGTTTCCACTCGGTGATCGACAGGCCGGAATCCGTCAAACGTGTCAGCCCACCGACCGCGATCATCACCACCACCAACAGGAAAAGCAGCATCAGCCAGAGGCGCACCGCACCGCGCGCCCCGCGTTTCCCCGCGTCGATCATGCCGCCTGCCGGGGCCGCCGGTTTCTGCGTGCCCTCGCTCACTTCCTCGAACAGCTTGCGTTTCTCTGCCATCCCAGCCTCCGCATTTTGACCGGACAGTAGAGCGCCCGACCGGGGCCTTCAAGCGGCCCCCCTGCGGCATGTCGCGGGGTCCGGAATACCTCCGTCAGGAATGCCTGACTT
>NZ_JARAMO010000117.1:0-1687 GCF_028807275.1 Mameliella sp. AT18 | reverse complement strand
CCCAACCAAATCAATGGGTCCTGACCCTACCGCTTCAGAAACCTTCCCTACGATATCGGCAAGTTCTTCTATCTGGCACATATAGGCGTCGAGCCTGACCTCTTTTTGGCGGGCAGAAGCGCTACCACCGCCAAGGCCCGCCTTCAGTCTACGTTGTTCATCTGAGACGCTGCGGAAAAGGCTATCAGAAGTCCGGTTGCGCCAATGCGCTTCACTTAAAAGTTTCCCGGCATAGAGTGCCAAGCGGAGTTGTTCGTCACCCTTTGCGTCAATACAGTTAAGCAGTGCTAGGAAAATTTGTGCCAGATACCAATCATCAGAAAATATTTCGGACCAACATAGGATCCACTTTGCTCCGTATCGAACACAGGAATTATCACGTTCTGAAGCGCTTCTCCAGTTGACCAGCAAAGGCATCTCACTTCCGTCATAGAAGTAGATTCCATGAAGGTCTAATCCATATCTTTTGCTGAGTTCCTCAGCGTTTAAAAAGAGGCTATCCGGAACACCAATTCGAAGCGCGAAATCAAAAATTTCGTCAGCTCTACTCTCCAGCCACTCAAACTGTTTATCTAATTCCTCTTCATCTTCGACTACAGCAGCACGACCGTCCGCCTTTGCCCTTGCATACCTTTCCTCTATGCTTTCGAAGGATCGGTCCAGCTCGCTGATAAGCTCTGCTTCATCTGCCGCCAGATCTGTAGCCTCTGGACTCAACTTTGGATTTCTCGAAGATGTGTCGTTATTGCCTGCTGTACCCATTCCACTCCGCCATCAACTCCCGCCGCCGTTCCAACAAATCCGACCGCGCATAGGCCCGCTCCACCTCGGACCCGACCTGATGCGCCAGCGCGGCCTCTGCCACCTCGCGCGGCGCGCCCGCTTCCTCCGCCGCCCAATCGCGGAAGGTGCTGCGAAAGCCATGCACGGTGAATTGACCGCGTCCCATGCGCCGCAAGAGCATCAGCATCGACATGTTGGACAGCGGCTTGTGCCGTTTCTGCCCCTCAAAGACATAGGTTGAGGCCATCGCCTTCATCGGTTCAAGGATTCGCAGCATTTCATCGGTCAGGGGGACACGGTGCTGCGCGCCACCCTTTATGCGCGCCGCCGGTATCGTCCACAGGCGCGCGTCCAGATCCACCTCATCCCATGTCATGCCCAGCACCTCGGACGTGCGGCAGGCGGTCAGGATGGTGAATTGCAGCGCCTTTGCCGCCGTGGCCGTGCGCGTCTCCAGTTCGGAATAGAAGGCCGGAACGTCCCGCCACGGCATCGCGTCGTGATGCACCACCTTGGCTTTGACCTTGGGCAGAACCTCCGCCTCTTTTACCGCCGTCACCGGGTTTTCGCCCTCGCGGAACCCTTGGGACTTGGCAACGTCCAGCACGGTCTTGAGCCGCTGCGACAAGCGGCGCGCGGTTTCGTGCTTGGCCGTCCAGATAGGTGACAGGCACATCAGCACCTCCGGCGTGCCGATGCTATCGACCGGCATCCGGCCAATCTTGGGAAAGGCATAGTCGCGCAGCGTGTTGAGCCATTGTTGGCCGTGCTTGGGGTTCTTCCATGTCGGCAAGCGGTCAATGTGCACCTGCCGCGCCAGTTCCTCGAATGTCGGCACCTCGCGCTTGGCATTGAAACGCGGGTTCAGACCCGCCTTTGCCATGCGCCGATACTCCAGCGCCCG
>NZ_JARAMO010000116.1:0-4911 GCF_028807275.1 Mameliella sp. AT18 | reverse complement strand
CCGATGCAGAAGATGCGCCGCACCGGAATGCGGTCCTCGCTGCCTGCAACCGCGATCGAAGCCTGCTGCGCGGGAGGGAAAACATAAGTCATTGAGTTTCCTTTCCTAATTTGATCATTTGAGATGTAGAGCCTTTCCGCTCCCGTCCGTGATTGTTTTCGGAGTTGATGATTGACCGCACAAGACCGCGGGTCTGGCCACCGACAACATACAGAGTTCATACCGCATCCTTGCCTGCATCCCTTGCGCCCGAACCGATCTCTGCGGATCTGGATCGTGATGCACAGCCCTCCAACCCACCGGGAGGATGGCCGGGCATCGAGGCGCATTCCCGGAAGATGCGTGCTCTGCAGCCCGCGCACACCGAAGGGTCGAGTGCAGGCACCACTTTGGCGATGGCATCGTGCTTGCTGAGATGGATACGGTCCCGCCCCAGAACTGAAAGAACCTTCATGCGGGCAAGTTTCGCAATCGTGCGAGGTGCCTTGATCTGCAAGTGGAACGTGCCATCTCGACTTGTCCGCCGAGCCGCCTCTTCGAGGATCAGATCGGCACCTGGAAGGTCCACCTCCCCTACCCCTTTCAGAATGAAGATCATGTGCTTCTGCTGCGGCCTGTCGACCTCGAACCGGCGAAACTGCCGACGGAGGTACTCGACCGACCCGAAATAGAGCGATCCTTCGAGGCGTGTCACCATGAGTTGCGGGCACTCGGCCAGGTGGTGGCTGGCGGCCAGCCGGAAAGTGCGGCCCGGTGTGCTCGGATCAGGGGCGCCGACACCGAGGAAAGGCCTGGATGTCCCGCGCAGGAACAGCGCGAGCGACAAGAGGACACCGGCAAAGATCGCCACATCGAGATCCACCAGCATCGCCACCACGAAGGTCACCAGCGCGATGGCGGTTTCCGACGAGGAACCCGCCACGATGTGGCGAATCTCGGGCATGTCGATCAGCCGCCATGCAACGAGCAGGATAACCCCGGCCATGCCGGGGACCGGCACATAGGCGAACAGGGGCGCGACGAGCAAAAGTATCAGGAACAGGAAGCACGCCGAGAAGATGGCAGACATCGGTGTGACCGCGCCGCTGTCGAGGTTGACCCCGGAACGTGTGAAAGAGACGGTGGACGGGTAGCACTGGAAGAGCCCGCCAACGACGTTCGACGCCCCCTGCCCCAGGAACTCCCGGTTTGCATCGACCAACTGACCGGAACGGAGCGCCATGGCCCGCGCGACAGAGATGGCCTCAAGCAGACCGACGATGGCAATGGCGGCGGCCGAACCACCGAAATCACGGATAAACCCGAAAGAAAGAGCCGGGGCGGCCAACTGGGGTATCACGCTGTCGATCGCGCCGACCGTGGCGATGCCGGCATCTGCACCGCCCAACAAGATGCTGGCGACGGTCGAGGCGCAAAGCGCGATAAGGTAATTGGGCAAGGAGGCGCGGAAATAGCGAATGACAACGGCCGTCATGATCGCAACAGCGGCGATCACCGCAGACCGGGGGTCCGCCTGTGGGATCGCGCGAAAAAGTTCGGTTGCGAGATCGGCCACGCTGGCAGTCTTGGGGAGATCGACTCCCAGGACATGTTTGGCTTGGCTGAAGGCGATCAGGATGGCAGCCCCTGTCACGAAACCGGTCATGACCGAATGCGAGACAAACTCGACGGCCTCACCGAGGCGCGCCAACCCCATGATCAGTTGCAGAATACCGACCATGAAGGCCAGCGCAATGGCCGCCGACACGAACTCCGGGCTGCCGGGCTCGAAGCTGCCCGAGAGCGCGCCAAAGACCAAGACCGAGATCGCCGTCGCAGGCCCGGAAACGGCTTGCCAGCTGGAGCCGACCAGCGCTGCGATCACCGTGGGCACCATCGCGGTGTAAAAGCCCGTTTCCGGCGGCAGACCGGCGATGGCCGCGAAGGCCACGCCTTGCGGCAAGACCAGGGTGGCCCCAGTCAGCCCTGCGATGACGTCCGAGCGAACCGAGCTAGGCGACACTTTGTGCCGCCAGTCCGGCGCCAGTGCGGCGATCCATTTTCGGGTGGTCGTCATTCCAAATGCCCCAATCTCCTGTTGCCTTCAGTGGGACATGAAGACAGGGACGGTGGCGGTACCGATCACTTCGGTCGTCACTCCACCAAAGAGATCGTGGCGGAACTTCGAATGCTCGAAGGCCCCCATGACGATCAGCCGGGCGCCGAGTTCCTTCGCCGACATCTCGATCGTCTGGGCAATCGAGGCATGGCCTTGAGCCCGGTGTTCGGAAACCGCTTCGATGCCGTGGCGTTTCAGGTGACGGAGCAAAGCATCGACATGGTCCGGCGCGGTTGATTTTCGACCGACTGAGAGGATCGTCACCCGGGCCTTCTCGGCAAGAATGTCCACGGCATCGCCAATGGCCCGCGCCGCAGCACGACCGCCATCCCAGGCGACCACGGCATGGTCGGCAAGCGCGTCGGCTTCGTAATCGTCAGGCACGACAAGAACGGGCCGGCCGCTTTGCAGCGCCAAGGTGTCCGGGTGGGCGGACAGATGGTCTTCGTCCGGTCGGGCGGAATGCGCGCCGGTCACGACCATATCGAAACAGCGCGCAAACGCGCTCAGAGGCCCTGCACTGTCAGGATCGAGATCGACGAACTCGGCGCGGTCCGGTTTGTATCCTTCGGCGACCGCGGCTTGGAAGCGGGCCTGCGCCTCGGCGATGCGCGCATTGTCTGCCTCGCGAAGTATACTGCGGACCGCTTCAGGGATCCTTGCACTCGAACTGCGCTCCAGTGCATGCCTGCCGTGACAAAGAACGCCGGTGAGCCATGCATCGTGATGACGGGCCATGCGGATGGCATGGTCCAGGCCGCTGGCCTGGCCGTCTTCGCCGCTATAGGCGCAGAGAATGTTTCGGATCGTCATCGTGTACTCCTCATGCCAGACCGGTGGGAAATGGCGCCCGGTCCACAGCGTCCATCTCGGCGCGCGCAAGCCGCTCGGTCAGGTGCGCGCGGACACCGGCATGATCGGGGCAGTCCCACAGGTTCACGAACTCACCGGGATCGGCTTCGAGATCGTAGAGTTCGCCCCATTCGACACCGCAAATCAGGCTGAGCCGCCAGCGCTCCGTTCGCAGCGTATGCACGCGGGGGCCAATGCCGATGTTGGGGTTTTCCTTCTGGTGGTCATATTGGACCAACGCGGCGTCGCGGCCGCCTTCCAACAGGGGGCGCCCCTGCATCCCGATGGCACTTTCGATCCTTGCGCGTTCCAGAATGGTCGGACCAATGTCATGTGTCTGCCCGATCTGGTCTGCCCGCGTGCCGGCCTTTCCATCCCCCGGCTCGGACCAGATGAAGGGAACCCGGATCAACTGTTCATAGTGTTCAGCGCCCTTCAGCAGCATGCGATGGTCACCCAAATGGTCGCCGTGATCCGAGGTGAATATCCCGATCGCTTCCTGCGCCGCCGGAAGAGACCGCACGCGGCCCACCGCCTCGTCGATCATCGAGATCATCCCGCAGGTCAGCGCCTGGGCTTCCTGCGCCTCGCGCGGACTGCAGCCAATGGTGCCCATACCTTTCAGCGCGGCTCGCCCGGTCTCACGTTCTTTCATGATGCCGGCCACATGCGGCGGCGGCGTCCAGTCGTTCCTCTGGAATGCCTCGGGGACAGGAAAATTCTCTGGGGCATACATGTCCCAGAACCGGCCAGGCGGGTTGAAGGGATGATGCGGATCGGGGAAGGAGACCATTAGGAAAAAGGGCTGTTCCTGGTCTCCATTTTCCTCAAGCCAGGCCATTGCCCGTTCGGCAATGTAGCTTGTCGAATAGAGTTCCTCGGGGACCGCCGTACGCACGGCTTGCGGACAAACGTAGTCGTGGTCCAACTGGTTGGTAGGGCCAACCAGTGAGGCGGCCTCCGGACAGCGTTCCAGAAGCCAGGCGGTATAGTCGCCGCCGACCTCGTCACCGTGACCGGTCACCAGCTCGACATGATCGAAACCGTAGAATGGCGTTTCCACCCGCGGCTGCGGCCCGGCCCAGAAATCGGGTTCTTCCTGGGAGTAGACCGGACTCAAAAGATCGTGGCGCACGGCCTCGGCTAGCGCGCCTGGCGCACGGTAAAAACCGGGTCTCGTCTCGCTCCGCGGCAGGATTGCGGGCTTTCCGGTAAAGTTCTGCAGGTGGCTTTTGCCGATCAGGGCTGTCTTATAACCCGCGTCTTTCAGAAGTTCGACGAAGGTTACGTTCTGCTTGGACAGGGGAATGCCGTTTGACCTTACACCGTGGCTCGACGGCATGCGTGCGGTCATGAGGCTGGCACGGTTCGGCATGCAGACCGGGCTCGAAACATAGAAGCGGTCAAAGCTGACCCCCTGAGCCGCCATGGCGTCGATGTTCGGCGTCTTCACCAGCGGATGTCCATAACACCCGAGGAAGTCCGCGCGATGCTGGTCGGTGATGAAGAGGATAAAGCTGGGGCGGTCAGACAAGGTCCAACTCCTTCCGTCGTGCGATGAGGAATTCATAGGAGAGCACCGCAAGCCCGGCCGCGAGGGTCAGCCCGCCGCCGGCCCACAGACCGCCCGGGAGGACAAGTCCCGGCACCAGCAGCAAGATGCCGAGAGCCAGGTAGCTGAGACGAAGCGGCGCCGAGAGCGGGTGGTTGAGATACCCGATGATGCAGGCAGAGACGAGCCAGACACCGATGGTCGCGCGGGCGACGGCAAAGACGATCTCGATCACCGAGCCGTCCATGATAAGAGCAGGGTTCACGACAAAGACGAAGGGAATGACATAGGCCGCCCATCCTAACTGAACCGCCGACCAGCCCGTCCGCATTGCGCCGGTCCGCGATATGGCCGCCGCAGCAAAAGACGCGACCGCGACAGGCGGCGTGATCATCGACATCATGCCGAA
>NZ_JARAMO010000115.1:0-1772 GCF_028807275.1 Mameliella sp. AT18 | reverse complement strand
GGAGCGGCACAAATCCGTGACAGGTCCAGAAAGGTTCAGACCGAGATCGTTGGCAAGCTCTGCTGCAATTCCGATATCTTTGGCCATCAGACCAAGAGCGAACCCGGATGCGAAGGTACCGCTCAGAACGAACTGTTTCATCTTCACATCGGTCGCGTTGTTCTTGCCCGAAGATGCATTCAGAACATCAATGATCGTATCGGCAGACAGTCCGAACGCCGTTCCCAGCGTCACGGCCTCGACAGCGGCAATGACCCCTGCACCAGAAACAAAATTGTTGATCGACTTCATGGCATGCCCCGCACCAACGGGGCCGCATGCGAACACGCTGGATGCCAGGCAGTCCAAAACCGGCATCGCCTGGTTCAGCGCCTCAGTCTCCCCGCCTGCCATGATGGTCAGAGAGCCACTGACCGCGCGCTTAACGCCACCAGAAACCGGAGCATCGACAACGCGCAGATGTGGAGAAACTTTGTCGGACAGCACACGAGTGTCGGTCGGCGCAGACGAGCTCATTTCAAGCAAGACCGCTCCTGCGTTCGCCTTGAGGAAGGCGTCACCGCCCAGAACTGCGTCCTGTACGATTTTTCCGTTGGGAAGCATCGTAATGATGCAATCGGCACCTTCGACTGCCTCGTTCAAGCTGGAGACGACTTCAATGCCTTCTCCAGCCGCCGCCACACGAGCCTGCTCGTAGGCATCAAAGCCAATTACGGGAAAGCCCCCAGCAACAAGGTTCTTCGCCATAGGTAGGCCCATCTGGCCCAAGCCAATAAAGGCGATGCGCTTGAATTCAGTCATAATGTCCTCCCTGTTGTCTGGCTACATTATTGTATGACAAACTGTCAATCATTTTGTCTTCATGATTCATTTTTAAGCGCAGCCAGCGCCAGGGCCGCTGCGCGCTCGATGTGCCTCCGGCACACGGCTTCTGCCTTGTCTCCGTCGCCAGTACGGATCGCTTCCACGATTTGCTTGATTTCATTCACACTTTCTTCAAGCCGACCTGGTGTGGTGAATGATCCAAACCGCAGCATGCTTATGCGGTTTTGCATCGCCGTCAGGGTTTGCTTGACGAACGGGTTTCGGGCTCCGTCCAACAGTGAATCATAGACGGCATCTTTGGCGGCCATGATGCTTTCATGTGATTCTCTCTCGGCCGCGTGGACAAAAGCGGCGGCGGCATTGCTTAGAATCTGCTTCGCCTCATGGTCAGCACGTTCCGCGCAGCAGCGCGCCGCATACCCTTCAAGCAGGACCCGGAGCGCATAGAGCTGTACCGCCTCTTCAGGGGTTATCCCCTGAACGATAGGTCCACGATGCGGAACGCTCCGAATCAGACCTTCGGCTTCGAGCTGCCGCATGGCCTCTCGGACCGATGTCCTTCCAATTCCGATAAGTTCACAAAGTTCGCGCTCGACCAGCCGCTGCCCCGGCACAAAGTATCCTGACACGATCGCAAGGCGCAGCTTCTCCTCCACTCGGCCACGCAGAGTGATCGATTCCTTCTCAATCTGAAGATTTACCTTTGGCCGCGAAGTCTCCGGACGCATGTTTGTCCACCCATTCAGAGGACAGCGCCCAGCAGCGTCTCAAAGGTTGATGCAGGACAGACAAACACTTTCTTGCAGCCGCGATTTGGCTAGCTGCAAGAGCGCTCATGTCCTCGTATCACCAGTTGGGCCGTCGGGGTGCGGTACCCGTCATTCCTCCCGGCAGCCTCGTAAGCTACCAAGGAAGACGCTAGGGTCAGGACCCATTGATTTGGTTGG
>NZ_JARAMO010000114.1:0-2025 GCF_028807275.1 Mameliella sp. AT18 | reverse complement strand
TTGAACCATTTCACGGTGCCATTGGCCATATCCGTGGTCTCCTATTGAAATGCTGCCCGCATGATCGCGACAGCCCGGCAAAGTCGATCCAAGTCGATCAACCGGAACCGGGTCAGCGGCGACAGCATTCGAAGAGAAGAAACATTGGCCTGTTGTAAATGGGGTGTCCGACGGCAAAGCACAAGGGTGGTGTTGGTCGCGAGCAAAGAAAGATGTGCCTCAGGCTTCTGGCGCAACGCTGCTCTGTAGCAGGTCGGTTCCGACGCGAGAGATTTCAGTCGAATTGTCCGCATCGCTGCGCACATCGACGGTGACGTCGAGTCCAAGGAAATCCGCATAGGTGCCGTGAAAACTGCCGGACACGGGCGAAATCTGATGGATGTTGCGCGCCACCGCGACAGCAATCAGGTTGGCCGAGCCGACGGATCTGTTCGTCGGGTCAAAGGCGATCCATCCAGCGCCGGGCACAAAAACTTCGACCCAGGCGTGAGTGGCGCCTGCATCCGTCGTGCCGACTTTTTCGGCGGACGGGTTGTACAGATAACCCGAGACCAGCCTTGCCCCGAAGCCCAAGAGCCGGACGGCCTCGGCAAACAGAACGGCGATATCACGGCAGGTCCCCCAGCCCCGATCGAGGGTTTCGAGCGGCCCCTGCGTTCCCTCGGTCTCGCGGCCTTGATAACGGATCTGCGCGGCGATGGCATTGCTGATGTCCTTCAGCAGAGCCAGCGTATCTGTAGGTTGCGGCGCGACAAACGGGTCGACCCAGCCACGCAGGCGCTTGAACTGATCCCAGTATTGCGGTTGTGCAAGAGGGCCAAGGTCCGTCAGCTCATCCGGTGAATAGGTGAAGGGAAACTGCATGGCCGAGGCGGCGATCGGGAAAACCGGCCAGACCGGCGCATGCAACTCGACTACCATCCTTGCCGTGATGTCAAGTTCGCGCGCCGGCGACCGGAAAAGCGCAGTGGCGACGGCATTGCCGGCCACATCGTGCGACCAGTCGAGGACGGGCGCGGGCCGGATCCCGAGATCGAAAGAGACAAGGCTGAGATCCCGTGTCTCGCGTGGGCGCAGCATAAGTTGATGCCGACCCAAGGTGATGTCGCGACAAAACGTGTAGCGGGTTTTGTGGATGATCGACAGGCGGGTCATGGACTTCGCTACGCTGATCGCCCGCCACGACGGCGCCCTGTCGAAACGCCTTCCGGCACCGAGCCGCGCCAGGCTATCGATCCCTTGCAGCGCGGACAGATGCGCTCGCCAAAGCCTGCACTCGGAAAGGTCTTGCGGCAGCACAGACAGATACGATCGGCTGCGATGTCCGCCTTTGCGCGTGGGTGGGAATTGCCTTGAAGTGTGTTGATCTCGTCGCTCATTCGCCGATCCCCGGTCGCGGACTTCCCGGACAGGGGCCAGATCCATCGTCGACAGGCGCGCGTTGCGGGGTGGTTTGCGTCATTTGCGCCGCGCGGGACCAGTACAGATGGCGGAGATCGGCTTCCGAAACGCCGTCCGCCGTCATGACGAGGCGGATCATCGGGTCGGCCAGCATCTGATCGAGAAAGGCGACAGGTTGGAAACCGCCCGTGCCGATGCTTTCACCAAAGCCGGGAAGATCGAACGGGTTGTCAAAGAAGAAGGTCGGGGTGGTCGGTTGTGTCATGGAAACACTCCTTGATTTCTGAGGAAACACGCGCGACACGGCCTGTCCCGTTGGACAGACCGGCGCGTGCTGCGGAAGGTCTACGGCGCGGGTCGCATGGCGTATTGCCAGCGTGTCGCCCAAGTCAGTTGGCCGGGTGTTTATGCCCGGTTGTCCTCGCCGTCGCTTTGGACATCGCGGGTCCAGACTTCGAAGCCCGACAACGTGCCCGGCCCAAAGATTTGCGTGAGCGGCACGTCTGCCGCGTCACGCCCGCGCGCCACGAGGATACGACCGGTGCGGCGTGTGTTGTTGCGCGGATCGAAAACCCACCATTGGCCGTCCAGGAACACCTCCATCCAGGCGGCGAAATCCATTGG
>NZ_JARAMO010000113.1:0-2797 GCF_028807275.1 Mameliella sp. AT18 | reverse complement strand
GATCTTCTCGAAGATCTCGTCGAGATGCCTTCGCCAACGGCTTGAACGCATAGCCTCGATCCGCCGTTTTCTAATTTCAGACGCGAACATCGGCCCGAATCTGCGCCACCAAAACCGGACGATTTCGTGGCCGATCTCGATGCCTCGCTCGTGCAGCAGATCCTCGACATTCCGTAGCGAAAGCGGAAACCGAATGTAGAGCATCACGGCCAGCCGGATGATCTCCGGGCTTGTTTTGAAGCACTTGAACGGGTCGCGTTTTGCCATCCCGAAACGTTAGCCAGCCCCTGCCCTGCAGCAAGCCAAGTTCTTCTGACACTGCCCCATCAGAAGTTCTGAAACAGCCGGACCGAGACCCCCTGAACATCATATCCGCCGCGCCCGATACCATCCCAGTAGCCCGAGACCGACAGTGCCGGACCCGCGTCCGGGCGGTGTTCCCAGCCGAGCTCGATCCGGCCGCGGCCCGAGGTGTCGTCCCGGTTCAGCGCCGCGATCCCGGCGTCGGTCCGCTCGTGGCTGCCGATCCAGCTCAGCCCTCCGGTAAGGTGATCCACCGTGGTCAGTGCATGCACCACCCCGAGGCCGAAGGTCAATTCGCCAAGCGCCACGCTCTGCACCGGAACCTCGTAACCGACCAGGTCGACGAAACCGTCGTGCCGGTCCTCGGTGTAGGCCAGCTCGACCAGCGGGGTCCAGGTCGTCGCCCCGCGCCGGACCTCGCCCGACAGTTTCAGCGCCGCCAGCCAGCGCTCGGTCTCAAAGCTCTGCCGGCCGATATTCTCCATGTGGATGTCGTTGCTGCTGCGGCCGTAAAGCAGGCGGGCCTCAAGGAAGACCGGGGCCGCGGCGGCACGGTGGACCATGTAGGGCCCCACCAGCCATCCCTGCCCCTCGATATCGGCATAGGGATCGTCCATCCGGGCATGATCCAGCTGCAGCATCGCGCCAAGGATCGTCCGCTCGCCAAGCGCCACATGCCCCCCCAGCGCCCCGAAGGCATAGGACAGTTCCGCCCCCTCGCGCGTGGACCAGGCCAGGTTCAGATCGGCCCAGACAGGGCCCTCTTCGCCAAGGCGCAGATCGAACGAACCGACACCATCGGAATAGTCCAGCCGGTGCCGGGCCCGCCGGTCCCCGCGCAGCAGCGGTGCCAGGTCCGGCTGGCTCGACAGCAGGGTATCGGCTCGCTGCCGCATGAACCGCGTGGTCAGTGCAGGCATCGGGTCCGCCTGCGACTCCGTTGCCCCCCTGACCCGGACAATCTGGCCCGACGTCGAATAATTCAGCACATATCGTTGAACCCACGTTGCCGTGATCTGCCCCGAGAGGTAATAGTAGTCCGTTTTCCCGTCTGGTCCCTCGATCTCAAAGTTCAATTGAAATTCGCAACCGACATTCAAAGAGTATTTATCAGGATAGTAATAGCCCCGGGCCTGCATACTCATATCGGGGCATACGCTTTCGACTGAGTTTCCGGTATTCGGATCCTCGTAGGGCAGTACCTCACCGTCACCGACGGTGATATTGGCCACCCGGTAGCCCACAAGATAACCGCTGGGGGTAAATTCGGCGACAAGATCGAACCCTGCTCCGTCTGGCGCGCAGTTGTCACGGATCGCCAGAACGTTCCGAACCGTCTTGCCGGGGCCAGGGGCCGAACCAAAGTAGTCACAGTAAAAGCCCCAGCCGTCGAAATCGGGGTCATCGCCAACCGTGCCGCCAGGGTCCTGGGCCAGGACCGCCCCGGGAAGGAGGAGGCAGACGACACAGACCAGCGACAGCGGGCCCGCGGCGCCAAGCCGTATCGACCGGATGAAGCTGGAAAGGATCCCGGAAAAAATGATGAACGCCTGACAAATAAAACTCCGCACGATACCTCCGGTACATATGCCTTTGCAATTCAGGGCCGACACAACCTGAGGCATGCCTAGCATATTCACGCAAAACAGGAATTCTCACAAGAACAGGAACATCCGGGGGTGTGGTTTTCGTGCCGACACCCTGAAAACCGACCACGGGGCGGAGCAAAAGTCGGCCAGTCTGGGAGGGACCGGCGCCTTGGCAAACGTGCTCTCCATATAGCTAACGGTTGCCAAGGCGGCTTGGTCCGCAAGGACCAATCCGAATGCGGTTCAGGTTTTCTGCCGGGCCTTGCTCTGTGCGAGGCGATAGCTGTCGCCATTCATCTCCAGAATGCTGACATGGTGGGTCAGCTGGTCAAGCAAGGCGCCTGTCAGGCGCTCTGTTCCGAAGGTCTCCGTCCATTCGTCGAAGGGCAGGTTCGAAGTTATCAGGATGGAGCCGCGCTCGTATCGTTGGGAGATCAGCTCGAACAAGAGCTCGGCGCCGGTCTTGCTGAGATGTGGTTTCATTCGTGGACAGCTCCAGTTTTGCAAAGGATTTCTTGAGTGGAGTGGATCGAAGCAGGTTGCGGTCATTTGTCCGGTCTTTTCGCGCGGCGGATCTGACCGCTGGCCTTGATGAAGTCCGCTTTCCGGGTCCCAATCAGACAACCGAGCTAAAACGCCCAGACATCACATTGGACCTGTCGGCAGGGCCGCCTCTAAAATGGTTGGCGCCGTCAGGACAGGCATCACATCAGCGATCAGGAAACCCTTGGCTCGCCGCAACACTGATACTTGAGACTCTCAGTGTGATAACCCCGCCAACCTTGGGGCATCGCTTGGGGCACTAGTCCATGGGGTGTCAGACGAATTCGAACTCGTCTCAGCAAGGACAGGATAGCTGTCCCTTATACCGCAGAAAGACCGCGCCACTCGGCGAGAGCGGCGGC
>NZ_JARAMO010000093.1:0-36570 GCF_028807275.1 Mameliella sp. AT18 | reverse complement strand
CGGAGGTATTTTCGGCCCAAAGAAACACGCGCGGCTCAAGGCCGCACCGCCCCATTGGCCCCGGCGGCGGGATGCGGCATAAGCCCCCCGTGACCTGCCAGCGGAGACCACATGGCCAAAGCTTCGACCCGTTTCGTCTGCCAGTCCTGCGGCGCCGTCGGCACCAAGTGGGCGGGCCGCTGCGAGACCTGTGGCGAGTGGAACACCATCGTCGAGGAAAAGCCGCTGAGCCAGGGCCCCTCTGGCAAGAGCCTGGGCAAGTCGCGTGGCCGCGCCGTGGTGCTGAGCGACTTGTCCACCAAGGAAGATCCGCCGCCGCGCACCGCCAGCGGCCTGGACGAGTTCGACCGTGTCCTGGGCGGCGGGCTGGTGCCCGCAAGCGCCGTGTTGATGGCGGGCGATCCGGGGATCGGCAAGTCGACACTCCTGTTGCAGGCGGCGGCGGCCTTTGCCAATGCCGGGCTGAAGGTCGTCTATATCTCGGGCGAGGAAGCCAGCGCACAGGTGCGGCTGCGCGCCCGCCGGCTGGGCCTTGAAAAGGCGCCGGTAAAACTGGCGACGGAAACCAACCTGAGGGACATCCTGACGACCCTGGACGAAAGCCGCCCCGACCTGGCGATCATCGATTCGATCCAGACCATGTGGGCCGACAACGTCGACAGCGTGCCGGGATCGGTCAGCCAGGTGCGCGCCGCCGCGCATGAGCTGACAACCTTTGCCAAGCGCACCGGCAGCGCCGTCATGATGGTCGGCCATGTGACCAAGGAGGGCCAGCTGGCGGGCCCCCGCGTGGTCGAGCACATGGTCGACAGCGTGATCTACTTCGAGGGCGAGCGCGGGCACCAGTTCCGCATCCTGCGCAGCGTCAAGAACCGCTTTGGCCCCACCGATGAGATCGGCGTCTTCGAGATGACCGGCGGCGGCCTGTCGGAAGTGCCCAACCCCTCGGCCCTGTTCCTCGCCGAACGCGGCCAGCCGGCGCCGGGATCGGTGGTCTTTGCCGGGATCGAGGGCACGCGGCCCGTTCTGGTCGAATTCCAGGCCCTTGTCGCCCCCAGCCCGCACAGCCAGCCGCGCCGGACCGTGGTGGGCTGGGACGGCGGGCGGCTGGCGATGATCCTGGCCGTTCTCGAATCGCGCTGCGGAATCCCCTTTGCCGGTCTGGACGTCTATCTGAACGTGGCGGGCGGAATGCGCGTGGGCGAACCGGCCGCCGATCTTGCTGTGGCCGCTGCGCTACTTTCCGCCCGTGAGGACGCCCCGCTGCCTCCGGATACTGTCGTTTTCGGCGAAATCAGCCTATCAGGGAGCCTGCGTCCCGTCGGGCAGTCCGAAAACCGATTGAAAGAGGCGCGCAAACTTGGTTTCTCCAAGGCGATCCTGCCGGAGGGAGGAAAGGCCACGGCGTCCGGCGGCATGGCGCTGACCCGGATGCCCGATCTGACCGCTTTTGTCGGCGATGTCTTCGGTGCGGGATAGCGGACCGGGCGAAACCACGGTAACAGGCACGACAAAGGGGCCAGAGGGCCCGAGCAGAAGAGGCGGACGCGGCAGATGGAAGGCTTTACAATCGTCGACGGCGTGGTGGGCGTCGTCATCCTGCTTTCGGCGTTGCTGGCCTATTCCCGTGGCCTGGTGCGCGAGACGATGGCGATCCTTGGCTGGGTCGCCGCCGCCATCGTGGCCTTTCTCTTTGCCGATCAGCTGCAACCGCTGGTCAAGGAGATCCCGGTCATCGGCGAATTCCTGGCCGACAGCTGCGAACTGGCGGTGATCGCCAGCTTTGCCGCCATCTTTACCCTGGCGCTTGTGGTCGTGTCGCTGTTCACGCCGCTGTTTTCCTCGCTCATCAAGCGGTCTGCGCTTGGCGGGCTGGACCAGGCGCTTGGCTTTCTCTTCGGCGTGGCGCGCGGCATCCTGCTGGTTGCCATCGCCTTCTTCGTTTACGAAGTGGTGATCACCTCGCAGGATATTCCGATGATCAACGACTCGCGGTCGGCGGCGGTCTTTGCCCAGTTCACCGACCAGATCGAGGAACAGAACCCCGAGCAGGCGCTTGGCTGGATCACCGCGCAGTACGAACAACTGGTCAGCGTCTGCGAAGCGCCCTGACCTGAGCCCCGAAATCACCCCCGATCTGTTCCCCGGCTCGCCTGTAGTTGGCAGAGCCCGCAAAAAGGCGCGTGGTGCCGACATTCGGCTGCCTCCATCCTGTTTGCAGGATGCAAAACGGGGCAGCAAAGGGTCCCGGGGCGGGATCATGCAACCACCGAAAGAATAGCCCCAGGCCAAAAGAGACGCAGAGGTTGTGCAACCGGCCCTTTGAGCGGGTCTGCGCCTCCGCCCAAGGCCGAGGACGCGAAACCTCTTGTAATCGTTTCGTGACATTCGGCGCGCTGGCGACTAAGTAATGCTGCAAATGCGAAGCGGATTCGGAGCTGCTCTTGTCCGACCCTATTTTCCCACCGGCACATCCTTTCGATTTCGACGCCGTCCGCGATCCGGACGATGGCGACAAGCTGAAAGAGGAATGCGGTATCTTCGGCGTGGTCGGTGTGACCGACGCCGCCAACTTCGTCGCGCTCGGCCTGCACGCCCTGCAGCACCGGGGACAGGAGGCGGGCGGCATCGTCTCGCACCATCCGGACCACGGGTTCAACTCGGCCCGGCGCTTCGGCTACGTGCGCGACAACTTCACCCGCGCCTCGTTGATGGAAACGCTGCCCGGCCAGCTGGCCATTGGCCACGTCCGCTATTCCACTGCCGGATCGAAGGGCCAGACCCAGATCCGCGACGTGCAGCCCTTCTTCGGCGAATTCAGCATGGGCGGTGCGGCGATTGCCCATAACGGCAACATCACCAATGCCGAGGCCCTGCGGCGCGAGCTGATCGAGCGTGGCTCGATCTTCCAGTCCTCCTCGGACAGCGAATGCATCATCCACCTGATGGCGCGGTCCCTGCAACGGGACATCCCGGCCCGGATGGAGGACGCGCTGCGCCGGGTCGAGGGCGCCTTCAGCGTCGTTGCCATGACCCGGACCAAGCTGATCGGCGTACGCGACCCGCTGGGTGTGCGCCCGCTGGTTCTGGGCAAGGTGGGCGACGGCTGGTGCCTGTCGTCCGAAACCTGCGCGCTGGACATCATCGGCGCAGAATTCGTACGCGAGATCGAACCGGGCGAAATGGTGGTGATCACCGCCGAGAAGGGCGTGGAATCGTCGCGCCCCTTCCGCCCGGCGAAACCGCGGTTCTGCATCTTCGAACATGTCTATTTCTCGCGCCCCGATTCGATCATCGGCGGGCGGTCGGTCTACGAGACGCGCCGCCAGATCGGCGTGGAACTGGCCCGAGAGGCGCCGGTTGACGCGGACCTGGTCTGCCCGGTGCCCGACAGCGGCACCCCCGCCGCCATCGGTTTCGCCCATGAAAGCGGCATTCCCTACGGCATGGGCATCGTGCGCAACCAGTACATGGGCCGCACCTTCATCGAGCCGACAGAGCAGATCCGCAACATGGGTGTGCGGCTGAAACTCAACGTCAACCGCGCCCTGATCAAGGGCAAGCGGGTGATCCTCGTGGACGATTCCGTCGTGCGCGGCACCACCAGCCGCAAGATCAAGGAAATGATCCTGGACGCCGGCGCCGCCGAGGTGCATTTCCGCATCGCCAGCCCGCCGACCGCCTGGCCCTGTTTCTACGGCGTGGACACACCCCAACGCGAAAAGCTGCTGGCCGCCACCATGTCCGAGGACGAGATGTGCGCCCACCTGGGCGTCGACAGCCTGAAATTCATCTCGCTCGACGGTCTCTACCGCGCCGTGGGCGAGGCCGAAGGCCGCGACACCAAGTGCCCGCAATACTGTGACGCCTGTTTCTCGGGGGAATACCCGGTGGAACCGGCGGACATGATCGAAAAGGGCTTTCAGATGAAGGCGGCGGAATAGCCGCCTTCGCCTGCACCCCGCGATAGCGGAAAAGCGCCCAGGACGGAGGCCGCTCCGGCAGGCCTCCGCACATGCCAATGTGCCGCTCTTCCCCCTGGTGCTGCACCGCAGTATGGCCCCTGATCTGTTCAAAACGGAACCAGGACATGGCACAGGAAACCGCAACACCGCAGGCCGTCATCGCGGCGGCCACCACGCCCGCGACGGGCAACCTCGACAAGCTGATCCTCTTGGGCACCTTCGGCGGCGGAGAGGCCCGCAAGGCCCTTGTGCGGACCTCGCGAGGCAAGGTCGTCACGCTGAAAGCCGGTGACAAGATCGGCCGCGACCCGATCGTGGCAATCGAGGACGGCCGCATCGCCCTGCTGCAAAAGGGCGAAACCCGCTGGCTGACCCAGCCGGTCGCGCAATAGGGTCAGCTGGTCACGTCGCGACAGCGCGTCCAGCTGACGGGCGCGCCCTCGCCGAAACTGACCAGCGCCTCTTCCTCCGACAATTGCCGGATCACGACGGTCACGCCCGCGTCGTGCCCTCCCTCGGGCATGACGAACTGATAGCGATGGCGGCTGTATTGGCCATCGGTCTCGATCCCCGAGGGGGCGACCACCCGGCTGCCCTTGATGGTCAGCATCTGCCCGTCCGGCGCGCACCAGTCGCCCGAGATCTCATCCGCCGCCAGGGTCCCCGGCGCCAGCAAGGCACAGACCATCAGACTCCGTTTCAGCATCGTCACTCTCCAGTCTTTCCCATGCCGCCAGCATGCCGCAAGGCGGACTGGCTGCCCAGCCTCTTGACCACCCCGGCAAAGCGCCGCACACCAGAGCCATGACCCTTCTTGCCCTCGACAGCCGCTGGCGCCGTTTCAATGCCCCCGACAGGGTCTGCCCCTGCTGCGGGCGACAGTTTTCCGGCATCTACGACATCGGGTTCGACGCGCCGGACGACTGGCCGCACCGGCCGCGCCCGGATGAGAACGACCTGGAAATCGGGGACGACCGGCTGGGGCCGGAGTTCTGCCGCATCGGGGAGCGCTATTTCCTGCGCGCCGTGCTGACCCTGCCCCTGCGTGGCAGCGATGACGGGTTCTCCTTCGGTCCCTGGGTCGAGGTGCCCGAACCGGTGTTTCGCGCCTATCTGGCCACGGTCGATAACCCGGACCAGCCCTTCGGCCCCGCCGAGGGGCTATTGGCCAACGCCCTTCCCCTGTTCGAGGACGAGGCAGATAGCGCGGTCACCCTGACCCTGCCCGACCCGGCGCAGCGCCCGCAGGTGACGGCGACAGACGGCCCGCTGGCCGAGGCGCAGGCCCAGGGGATTTCCTTTGACGACCTGCTGGAGATCTACGCTGCCTGCGGCGACGACATCCGCCCCCACTTGGCCGCGGATTGAGGCAACGCGCCGCGCTTGACGCGCCCGCGAAAGCCCGGCACATGCGCTGACATGACCAAGCTCGCCCTCATCACCGGCGCCTCTCGTGGCCTGGGCTTTGCCCTGGCAGAAGCGCTTGCGCCCGATTTTCACATCATCGCCGTGGCCCGCACCGTCGGCGGGCTCGAAGAGCTCGACGACCGCATCAAGGCAAAGGGCGGCCAGGCCACCCTGGCGCCGATGGATGTCACCGACCGCGACGCGATGGCCCACCTCTGCCGCTCGATCCATGACCGCTGGTCGCCCGAGACGCCCGAGGGCGAGGGCACGCTGGCGCTTTGGGCACATACGGCGGTTCATGCCAGTGCGCTGACCCCGGCGGTCCATATCGACCCGAAGGAATGGCAGAAATCGCTGGCCACCAATGCCGACGCGATGGGCCACCTGGTGCCTTTCGTGGCCCCCCTGCTGGGCGAGACCGGCCAGGCGCTGTTCTTCGACGATCCGGTGAAGGGACAGAAATTCTACGGTCTCTATGGCACCACAAAGGCCGCGCAGATCGCCCTGGCCCGCAGCTGGGCGGCGGAATCAGAACGCACCGGCCCCCGTGTCCATGTGCTGGAACCGCGCCCGATGGCCACCGCCGTGCGCGCCCGGTTCCATCCCGGTGAAAACCGCGACGCCCTGGCCACGCCAGAGGCGGAGGCCGCGCGCCTGCTGGCCGCGCTCGCCTGATAATCCGTGGCTTCGGCACCTCGCCCCCGAGGTGCCGGACCTCAGCGCCCATGATAGGGTTGCAACGCAGGCGCCCCAGCCCCTAGAGAAGAACAAATCAGCACGGGCACGCCTTTCATGCGCATTCTCATCACCAATGACGACGGCATCAACGCGCCGGGTCTCAAGGTTCTTTCCGACATCGCCGCCGAGCTGGCCGGGCCATCGGGCGAGGTCTGGACCGTGGCCCCCGCCTTTGAACAATCGGGCGTGGCGCATTGCATATCCTACAGCCACCCGACGATGATCGCCCAACTGGACGAACGTACCTTCGCCGCAGAAGGCAGCCCGGCAGACTGCGTGCTGGCCGGGTTGCACGACGTGCTGAAGGACAATGCGCCGGACCTGGTGCTGTCGGGGGTGAACCGGGGCAACAACTCTGCCGAGAACGCGCTTTATTCCGGCACGCTGGGCGGCGCGATGGAGGCCGCACTCCAGGGCCTGCCCGCCATTGCCCTGTCGCAATATTACGGCCCCGCCAATGCACAGGCCGACAATCCCTTCGAAGCCTCGGCAAAACATGGCGCCGCCACGGTGCGTGCCATCCTGGCCGCCGATCCCGCCCACGCGGGCGGCTATCGCCGTTTCTACAACGTGAACTTTCCGCCGGTCCCGGCCGCTGACGTGGCGGGCACCACCGTCGCGCCGCAGGGCCTGCGCCGCGACACCCGCTTTTCGGTCGAGGCGACGCATTCGCCGTCCGGCCGGCGGTTCCTCTGGGTACGCGGCGGCGACCAGCGGGCCGCGACCGACAGCGGCACCGACGCGGACATGAACCTCAAGGGCTGGATCACGGTCACGCCGATGCTGGCCGACCTGACCGACCACGCAGCGCTGAACAGCCTGAAAGACGCCTTTTCATGAGCTTCGACGCCGAAGCCAAGATGCAATTCCTCTTTGCGCTGCGCTCCAAGGGCGTGACGGACAAAGCCGTGCTGAACGCAATGGAAAGCATCGACCGCGGGCGTTTCATCCAGGGCTATTTCACCGACCGCGCCTATGACGACATGCCCCTGCCCATTGCCTGCGGTCAGACCATCTCTCAGCCCTCCGTCGTGGGCCTGATGACCCAGGCGCTGAAGATCGGGCCGCGCGACAAGGTGCTGGAGGTGGGCACCGGATCCGGCTATCAGGCGGCGATCCTGTCGCAGCTGGCACGGCGGGTCTACACGGTCGACCGGCACCGGCGGCTGGTCCACGCCGCGCGCCAGGTCTTCGAGGCGCTGGAACTGACCAACATCACCGCTTTCACCGCCGATGGCTCTTTCGGATTGCCCGACCAGGCGCCTTTTGACCGCATTATTGTGACCGCAGCCGCCGAAGACCCGCCCGGCCCCCTATTGGCGCAACTGAAGATTGGCGGTATCATGGTCGTGCCGGTGGGCCAGTCCGACGCCGTGCAAAGCCTGATCCGCGTGACGCGGACGGACAGTGGGTACGAGTATCACGAGATGCGTCCGGTGCGTTTCGTTCCCCTGGTCGAAGGGCTTGGCAAGGACTGACCGCCCGGTGTGGTGTCGGACAGGCGCCGCCAACCTGTGACGCCCCGGAGACAAGGGGTGCATGTGAGGATATCGAGATGACATCTGCCTCCCGCCCCATGACGGCTCTTGCCCTTGTTGCCCTGCTTTCCGCCTGTTCCGACGGGCTCGATTTCGACCTGCGCGGCGGGATCGGCGGTGGCGTCGACACCACCGATGCCGCGCTCAAGGCGACCACCGCCCGGCCGGAACCGGACAATCGCGGCATCATTTCCTACCCCAGCTACCAGGTCGCCGTGGCCCAGCGGGGCGATACGCTGGCCGACGTGGCCGCCCGCATCGGACTGCCGGCCGATGAGCTGGGCCGGTACAACGGCATCCGTCCGAACGATCCGTTGCGCCGGGGCGAGATCATCGCCCTGCCCCGCCGCGTGGCGGAACCCTCGCCCGCGACCGGCGCCACCACCACCGGCCCGATCCGTCCGCCGTCCAGCGTGGACGTGACCACCCTGGCCTCCAACGCGATCGACGGCGCCCCGGACACCTCGCGCCGCTCGGCCGACCCGCAAACCGGCGTCGAACCCGTCCGGCACAAGGTCGCGCGTGGCGAAACCGCCTTTACCATCGCCCGGCTCTACAACGTGTCGCCGCGCGCCCTGTCCGAATGGAACGGGCTGGACCGGGATTTCGCGATCCGCGAAGGCCAGTACCTGCTGATCCCCGTCGCCAAGCCGACGGAGCCGCGCAGCAGCGCCCCCGCGACCACGCCCCCGGGATCGGGGTCTCCAACGCCGGTGCCGCCCTCGGCTGCGGCGCCGCTGCCCGCAGAGACACCGAAACCGCGCGGCACCGCCGACCCGACGCCCAAGCCCGAAGAACCCGTCGCCGACATCGGCCAGAACAAGGCCAAGGCCAAGGGCAGCATGACCATGCCGGTCTCCGGCTCGATCATCCGCGAATACAATCCCGGCTCGAACCCTGGCATCGACATCAGCGCCTCGCCCGGCACGCCGGTTTCGGCCGCCGCCGCCGGATCGGTCATCAGCGTGTCGAAAAAGACCAACGGCTCCAGCTTCATCATCGTCCGTCACCCGGACAACGTGAACACGGTCTACCTGAACGTCGCGGACATCAGCGTGAACGTGGGCGATTCCGTCAGCCGTGGACAGCAGATCGCGCGCGTCGCCCCGGGCGAGGTCGGCTTCCTGCACTTCGAAGTGCGCCAGGGTCTCGACAGCGCGGACCCGATGTCCTACCTGCGCTGACCCTGCAAACATAGTGTTGGCCCCGTCGCCTTGGGACGGGGCCGGTCCGTTTGCCCCCGGACTCAGGCGGACTGCGGTCCTTTGGTCCAGACCGCGATATGCGCGGGCGCCGGAAACGCCACGCTGCCGTCACCGCCGACAAATCGCGCCAGGCGCTGTTCTGCCGCTGTCACCAGGGCCTCGAACCCCGCATCATCGATGAACTCCGACAAGGTCCATCCCCTGACATCCGTGCGCACCCAGTCGCGGATCGAGGCAAACCGCGCTGTGCCTGTCAAGGTGGTGACATGCGCCCCGCCCAGCCCGCCGGCCTCGAGCACCTCCCTGACCACCGCCATGTCGCCAAGCACAAAGGGCGCGCGCAGCGCCCCGGCGGCATCGGCGCCGAACATCTCGTCGATGAGCGCGATCATGGCGGCATAGCCCGGCGAGTTGGCGACACGGTCCCAGACCGACAGGGCAATTCTGCCGCCGGGACGCAGCACCCGCCGCATTTCACCGATCGCCACCGCCCGGTCGTCAAGGAACATCAGGCCGAATTGGCACAACACCACGTCAAGACTTTCCGGCGCAAAGGGCAGGTCCTCGGCAGGGCCTTCGACCCAGGTAATGCCGGCCTCGTTCCGGCGGGCCACGGCAATCATGCCGTCGTTGCGGTCAAGCCCGGTGACCTGCCCCCGGTCGCCGGCCCGGCGCGCCGCCTCTCGGGTTGTCGCTCCGGTGCCGCAGGCGACATCCAGCACGCGGTTGCCCGCCTCGATTCCCGCAGCGTCACAGAGCGGCCCGGCCCAGGCGCCAAACAGGGCCGGGACAAAGAAGGCGTCGTAGATTTCGGCGGCCGATGTCGAAACTTGTCCGGCCGCAGCAGTGGATGTGGTCATGGTCCGTCCTCCAAGGCTGTTGGCTTGTTCCCTGAAGGTGACGCACGGAGGCCCATGCGGTATAGTTCAAGATCTGTAGCAACGGGGGCCGGCGTGAAATCCTATGGCCAGTTCTGTCCGGTCGCCAAGGCGGCGGAGCTTTTTTGCGAGCGCTGGAACGCGCTGATCGTCCGCGATCTCGCCGCAGGACCTCGCCGCTTCAGCGAGTTGAAACGCGGCGTGCCGCTGATGTCCCCCTCGCTGCTGTCATCCCGCCTGAAATGGCTGATCGAGGAAGGCGTCATCGAACGCTACGACATGGGAGAAAAACGCCCCGGCTACCGCCTGACCGAAGCGGGGGAGGAGTTCGTACCGCTGGTCGAGGCCCTGGGCATCTGGGGCCAGCGTTGGACCCGCCGCGCGCTGAAAGAACACGAGATCGACCTGGGCCTGCTTGTCTGGGGGCTGGAAAGCGGCAGCGATCCGGGGGCCTTCGGTCCCGGGCGCTGCCTGGTCCGGCTCGACCTGACCGACCAGGTCGACTCGAAACGTTTCTGGTGGTTCCTGAACCAGAAAGGCACCTGTGAGCTTTGTGTCGACGATCCGGGCGGCGAGGTGAACCTCTACCTCGCCTGCACGCTGCCGGATGCGATTTATCTGCTGCGCGGAGACATCAGCCCCTCCCGGGCGGTCGAAACCCGGCGACTGGAAGTTCTGGGAGACAGCTGGGCGATGCGGCGCTTGCCCGAGTGGCTCAACCTCGGCCCGCTGACCCGGATCGCCTCACGCCGTGGCGAACGCCCGGGGGCCTAGAGTTCACCCCAGCGAGACGCCCTTGCGACCCGCCAGGTCGGTAAAGAACTGCCAGGCCACCCGGCCTGACCGCGCCCCGCGCGTCGCTTGCCATTCCACCGCTTCGGCGCGCAGCTCGTCCTCGGCCACGCTGACACCATAGGCGTCGCAATAGCCCCGGATCATCTCGAGGTACTCGTCCTGCGAACAGGGGTGGAAGCCCAGCCACAGGCCGAACCGATCCGACAGCGACACCTTTTCCTCGACCGCCTCCGACGGGTTGATGGCCGTGGACCGTTCGTTCTCGATCATGTCGCGCGGCATCAGGTGGCGGCGGTTCGACGTGGCATAGAACAGAACGTTTTCGGGCCGTCCCTCGATGCCACCGTCCAGCACGGCCTTGAGGCTCTTGTAGTGCTCGTCGTCATGGCTGAACGACAGGTCGTCGCAGAACAGCACGTAGCGATGCTCGGTGCTCCGCAACACGTTCAGCAGACGACCGACAGAGGCCAGGTCCTCGCGCTGCAACTCGACCAGTTTCAGGTCGTGCCCCTCTGTGCGGACGGCGGCGTGGATCGCCTTGACGATGCTCGACTTGCCCATGCCCCGCGCGCCCCAAAGCAGCGCGTTGTTGGCCGGCAGGCCACGGGCGAACTGGCGGGTGTTCTCCAGCAGCGTGTCCCGGGACCGGTCGATCCCCACCAGCAACTCCAGCGGGATGCGGTTGACCTGAGGCACCGGCACCAGCCGGTCCGGCTCTACATGCCAGACAAAGGCTTCTGCCCCGTCAAACTCCGGCTCTGCCTGCGGTGCCGGCGACATCCGTTCCAGCGCCGCGGCGATGCGTTCCAGCGCCGCAGTGCTCTTGGCCTTCTTTCCGCTCATTTCTGGCGGCCCTCGCCTTCGTCGAATTCTTCTTCGTCGAATTCGTCCATCAGCGGATCATTCTCGGTGTCGGGTTCTTCCTCGAACCACAGTCCCTGTTCTTTCAGGTCGGCCTCGCGCTTCTTCTCGACGCGGCGCACCAGGATGATCGAGATCTCGTAGAGACCGTAGACCACCGTGAACAGGATCACCTGCGTGACCACGTCCGGCGGCGTCACCAGCGCGGCCAGCACCAGGATACCGACCATCGCGTATTTGCGCACGCTGCCAAGACCATCGGCCGAGACCAGCCCCGCCTTGCCCATCAGCGTCAAGAGAACCGGCAGCTGAAAGCACAGGCCGAAGGCCATGATGAAGACCAGGGAGGTTTGCAGGCTCTCGTTGACCTTGCCGAAGAAGGTGATCTTCAGCCCTTCGCTCGTCTCTGGCACCACGGCGGCGGCGATCCCGTCCGGGTCGACCGTGCCCGACATGAGGTTGGCAAAGACCGAGGGCGCATCGGTGAAGCCCAGGAAAAACGCCATCGCCAGCGGCGTCACCACGAAATGCGCAAAGCTTGCCCCCAACAGGAACATGACCGGCGAGGCCACGAGGAAGGGCAGAAAGGCGCTTTTCTCGGACCGGTAGAGGCCCGGCGCCACGAAGCGCCACATCTGGTGCGCGATGACCGGAAAGGCCATCGCAAACCCAAAGACCAGGCCGATGCGGAACAGCACGAACAGGTATTCCTGCGGGCTGGTGTATTGCAGCGTCGGCGAGGGGTCCCCCAGCGCGCGCAGCGTCGTTTCGATCGGGACCAACAGGAACCGCAGGATGTGTTCAGCGATGAAATCGCCGCCCAGCGGGATGAAACAGATGCAGATACCGATCAGCAGCGCCACCACCGACCGGATCAGCCGCGTGCGCAGCTCTGCCAGATGCTCGATCAGCGGGGCCGAGCTGTCCTCGATCTCGTCCTGGGCATTGTTCATGCCGGTTTGTCCCCTTCGTCCGGGGCCGCCTTGGGCGCGGCCGCCTCATCGGGGGCCTTCAGAGAGGCCTCCAGTTCCTCGGCCCGGCGCGCGGCCTCTTCGGCCTCGCGCTGCTTGCGCTCGGCGGCCTTGCGCGCGGCGTTGGCCTCGATCTTCTTCCTGGCCTCGTCGCGTTCCTTGGCCAGCTTGCCGGTCTCGCTGTCCGGGTCCAGGTTGGTCATGGACTTGGCGGCGTCCTTGACGCCGTCCATCGCGCTGCTGACCGGGTTGGTGGCCGTCTTGAAGGTCTTGGCCACATCGCGCATGCCGGATTCATCCGCCGCGTCGTTCATTGCGCGACTGAACTCGCGCGCCATGCCGCGCGCCTTGCCCATGAACCGGCCCACGTTGCGAAAAAGCACCGGCAGGTCCTTGGGACCGACGATGATCAGCGCAACGATGCCGATGACCAGCAGTTCGCCGAAGCCGAGATCGAACATGGTGGCTTACACCTTGTCCTTGTCTTTGCTTTCCTCGGCGGGGGTCACGTCCTTGGCCTCGTCCGCCTTCTGGTCTTCCAGTTCCTGCTGGCCGTCGCTCACGCCTTTCTTGAAGGCGGTGATGCCTTTGCCCACTTCGCCCATCAGCGACGAGATCTTGCCGCGGCCGAACAGCACCAGCACGACAACGGCGATCAGCAGAAGGCCGGGAAGGCCGATGTTTCCGATACCCATGATATCTCTCCTCAGGTCGGCGGAGACCGCACCGGCTCCGCGCATCAATGCCACTGCGGCTATCTATATAGACTTTGAGCCCCGAAAAAGGGCCAAAGCGCCGCGCTCGCGCACTCGTTTTGTCATGAGCTTGTCAGTTGTCAGGATTTTGTCAGTATGTACGCGGCTTCTTGCTCGGAATCGCCCACCGCGACACCGGGCAACAGGCGCGAATCCCGGCCCCGCTCGCCGGTTGGACAAAGGAAAGGACGCAGGCGGATGAACCGCAAGGACCGGCTATATGCGCTGACCCAGCGCCTGCGCGACGGCAAGCTGCACACCGCCGAGGCGATGGCCCAGGACCTGGGGGTCTCGGTGCGGACGATCTACCGCGACATGGAAGTGCTGGCCGCCTCTGGCGTGCCCGTCGAGGGGGCGCGCGGCTACGGCTACACGGTGCAGGCGGCGATCACCCTGCCGCCGCTGAACCTGACCGAGGACGAGCTGGAGGCGCTGCACCTCGCGTTGGCCGCGTTGGGGGCTTCCGACCTGCCGGAACAGGCCGGTGCCGCGCGGTCCCTGGCGGCCAAGATCGAGGCGGTCCTGCCAGAGGACGCAGGCCCCGCCCCTGCCCCTTTCGGCTTTGCCACGGAATCCTTTGCCGAGGCGGCGCGCGGTTTTGTCCATATGCCGGTGATCCGCGCGGCGATCCGCGCCCGTCAGCGCCTGCGGGTGAGTACCGGCGGCAAGAGCCATGACATCCGCCCCCTGCACCTGGATTACTTCGGCCGGGTCTGGACCTGCGTCGGCTGGGACGAAACAGAGGGCGGGTTCCTAAGCCTGCGGGTCGACCGGATCGACGATCTCACCCCCTTGCCGGGCCTCTTCGTGGACGAACCCGGCAAGACGCTGGCCGACTGGCGGCGCGGCACGTCCGGATGAGGCAGGCATGAAATGACCCCGGTGCGGGAGGGGAGCACCGGGGTCTTCGGGGCTGGCGCGGCCAGGAGGAACGTGGGGATGGCCGCGCTCGGACCAGCCCGAAATCAGTACTTGTAGGCCGAGCCGCCGTAGCCGCCGCCATAGCCCCCGGTGTAGCCGCCGGCGTGACCGGCATAGCCGCTGCCATAGCCCAAAGTCGGCACTTTCTTGTGGCTGCCATAGGCAGGGGCCTTGTGGCCGTAGCCCTTGGCCGGCTTGTAGCCATCATAGCCGCCGTTGTAGCCGGTCTTGACGTCCTGGTAGCCGCTCACGATGCAGGACCAGGGCGCGCTCTGGTCGCCGCCGACCCGGATCACCTCACGCGAGAAGGTGGTGATTTCGTTGGTGCTCTTGGCGTAGTTCTGCACGCATTCCATCTGGCCGACATAGGCGGTGTTCCAGTCGGCATAGCCGTAGCTTTCATGCGCCGCGGCGGTCCAGGTCTGGATGGTGACAATCTTGGCCTGTTGCTGGGAATGGCCGTATCCCATCGCGGTGATCTTATCCCCCTGCCCTGCGGCAGCGGAAGTGGCGGTCAGGGCGAGGGCGGCGAAGACGATCTTGGCAAAGTTTTTCACGGGTCTGTTCCTTTGACTATAAATGCTTGGTCCTGGGTCCTTGGTCCGTCCGGGGGGCGGTTGCGTCCTGCCTTGGTCCGAACGTCGAATATGAGACGCAAGATAGGCGGCAATCCTTGGCCCGCGCAGGTGTGGAAAACCCCCGTCCGGCGCCAAGCACCTGAAATCACCGCAAAGCTTTCCGGAAAACTCGCGACAGATCAGCAAAAAGCCCCGCGTCCGGTGCAGACGCGGGGCTGATTTGACCGTCGGCTACTGCCGTGGATCAGGCGGAAGCCTTGTAGATCTTGTCGATGTTCGCCGCCAGCGCCGCGTTGAACTCGGCGTCCGAGAGCTGCTTGGTCAGCCCTTCGGCCAGGGCGCGGCTGAACGAGGCGATCATCTTGGGCTGGCGCGCCAGGCGTTCGCAGGCCTCGTCGGTGGAATAGCCGCCGGACAGGGCCACCACGCGGATCACGCGGGGATGGTCGGCCAGGTCGTCATAAAGACCGTCCTCAGTCGGGATCGTCAGCTTCAGCATCACGTCCTGCCCCTCGGCCAGCTGATCGAGATGCGCCTTGATCTCGGCCTTGAGCAGTGCCTCGGCCTCGGCCTTGGTGGCCGAGTTGATGTCAACCTCGGGCTCCAGGATCGGCACAAGGCCTGCGGCCAGCACGGTCATGCCCAGCTCGAACTGCTGAGCGACGATGGCCTTGATGCCCTCGGGGTTCGCCTCGTGGATGACGGACCGTTCCTTGGTGCCGAAGATGCCGAACTCGGCGGCCTCTTTCAGGGTCTCCTCGACGCCCGGGATCGGCTTCATCAGCTGGACGCCGTTCGCCTTGTCTTCCAGCCCCTTGTCGATCTTCAGGAAGGGCACGATGCCGCGCACGTCCCAGAGCGCCTGCGGCGTTGGCCGGCCCTCGACCTCGCCGCGCATTGTGCGTTCGAACAGGATGGCGCCGATGACCTTGGCATTGGTGAAATCCGGGGCCGTGATGATTCGGCTGCGCATCTCGTGGATCTCGCCGAACATGGCGTCTTCGCCGTCATACATGTCCTCGGTCACGCCGTAGAGACGCAGCGCCTTGGGCGTAGAGCCCCCGGACTGGTCCAGCGCGGCGATGAAACCGGCTCCGGTGCGCATCTGGTCGACCTGTTTGGCAAAGGTGGCGGCGTCCTGTCCCATGAAATCCTCGTGTGATGAGAAGAAAGGCGTTTGCCGCTTCGATAGCGCAGGCCGTGCGGTGGGTATAGTGGCCGCGACAAGGGTTATCGCTAACTGCGACGCACAGACGGGATTTCGCCGGTCTTCCGCCTCAGCGCCGCATCACATGCAGCCAGATCCCGTCACGCGACCGCACGGTCAGATGCGCCTCGGGCACCGGTTCGCGGCCCGCGACCGGCGTCACCCGCAGGTCGCGCAGGATCAACGAGAGCAGCAAAACGCCCTCGACCATCGCGAAACCGGCCCCGGTACAGACGCGCGGCCCGGCGGAAAAGGGCATGTAGGCCTCACGCCCGCAGCGCTTGCCGTTCTCGGTCTGCCAGCGGGCGGGATCGAAACCGTCGGGGTTGTCCCACAGCCCCTCGTGACGGTGCAGGTGCCAGGGGCTGAGCACCATCTGCGCGCCTTGCGGGATGTCGCGATCCCTGAACCGTTCCGGGCAGGTGGTTTCGCGCACCATCATCGGCACCGGCGGGTAGAGGCGCAACGCCTCGCGGAAGACGTCGCGGCTGATCCGCAGTTTCGAGATGTCGGCGAAATCGCAGGTCGTCAGCACCTGCGCCTCTTCGGCCACCTTCTCCTGCCACTCGGGATGCGTCGCCATGAGGTACAGCGCCCAGCCCAGGGCCGAGGCGCTGGTTTCATGCCCCGCAAGGAAGAAGATCGCCACCTGGTCCACCATCTGCTGAGCGCTGAAGGTCTGACCCGTCTCGGGATCGCGCGTCGTCATGATCTTGGTGGCCAAGTCGTCGGGCGCGGTCCCGGCGGCAATCGCCACCTGCCGGTCCTCGGTCAGCCGGGTGATGAGTCCCCGAATGCGCCGGGCGGCGGCCTTGGTGTCCCGCCGGAAGAACCGAGGCATCCAGCCCGGAACCGGGATGAAGGCGGCCAGGTTCAGGATCGGCTGGGTGCGCTGGTAGGCGCGGAACTCGTGAAAGACCTCTTGCGCGATCTCGTCCTCGATGGGGATCGAAAACAAGGTGCGAAAGATCACGTCCGCCGCCGCGTGGCTGGTGTTCTCCTCGATTTCAACCTCTTGCCCCGCCCGCGCGGTCAGACGCGCCAGCGCGGCCTGCGCGGCGTCCCACATGGCCGGATAGGTCTCGCGCAGGCGCCCGCCCTCAAAAGCCGGGTCGATGATGCGCCTTTGCCGCAGCCAGGTTTCGCCATTGGTCAGGAAGACGGAGTCGCCCAGCAGGGGCCGCAGCCCCTCGCCGATACGGTCGGATTTCGGGAAGTCCATCGGCCGGTCCTTGAGCACGGTTTTCACCAACTCCGGCTGATTCAGCAGGTAGGACCGGAAGAAAGGGGTGCGGAACTCGGCCATCTTGGCCCGGTACAGCCGCGCGGGCTGGGCCGAGAGGATGTCCTGACGGAAGAGCTTGACGTAGCGCCAGAGCGAGACCCGGTCAGGCCGCGCCGCCGGTTTCGGTGGGGTCATGCGGCAATGCTCGTGTATTTCGACACCGCCACGTCGATCCGGCTGGCCGAGGGCGGACGGTTCGCATAGCGCGCGCCCAGGCTGACCGGCCCGGCGGTGATCTGGAAATAGTCGTAGTCCAACGGTCGGTCGAAGGCGCAAAGGTACTGGAAATGCAGGCGAAAGAACTTCCACCGCAGTTCCTTCCAACGCTCGGGCGACAGCGAGCGCGTGAACTGCGCCGAAAACACCAGCGGCCAGCGCTTGTTCCCTGGCGCCACACCCGAAACGCTGACCGGATCGCAAAGCGCAAAGGCACAGCCATCCCCCGGCGCCGTCACGTCGACCCAGGTCAGTTCCTCGCGCGCGCTGAGGTATCGCAGGTCAGCCCGCAAACGGTGCGCGTCGCGCAGGAAAGAGACCATAGGCACCACCTGCCCAAGGCTCAGGAACGCCAGTTTAGGGCCATCGGCGGGCACCCGTCCCGCGCGGATCAGGTCGGCAAGGATCGAGACCGCCAGATGCGCGCCGGAGGAATGTCCGACCACCAGCACCTCGTCCACATCGTCGCGCAACGCCTCGGCGATGATCCCGGCGAAGTCGCCCATGCGCGCCTCCAGCTCGGGCGGGTTTGCCCCCCGGAACCGGGCCGAATAGGCGTAGTCATGCATCAGGTAATAGGCGAACAGCTTGCCATCTTTCTTCTTGAACCAGCGCAGCAGCGCCCAGGCGATGCTACCCCAGACGAGCAGGCCCAGTGCGTTTGCCCCGATGCCCAGCCAAGGCGACAGCTGCGCGATCAGCGCGAACCCGGCCCAGCCCGCCAGCAGGGCCGCCAACAGTTGCAGCAAGAGCATTCCGATCGGATAGAGCGCAGCAATCACCGGTCCCTTGCGGAGCCGCATCAGCCGGAACAACGCGCCGGTCGCGATATACTCCCAGGCGGTGCGAACAAGCTGTGCGTAAGTGGCGGGGATGGAGGTCGACATGCTGTCGCGCACGATGTCGGACCAGACCAGAACCTCGACATCCGCCGAGACCTGCTGCCCCGCCATCACGCTTTCGACATGCCAGCCGTAGAGCCCGCCGGTGCGCTTGGGCTTCAGCCCGATCTCGTAGCCGGAGATCGCCGCCTGCGCGGCGCCCTCCTTGCGGTAAAGCTCGCGGTAGCGGCGCGGATGAATCGGATCGTAGCCGGGAATATAGAAGACCCGGCGCCTGCTGACGTCCTGCGATGTTTCGGCCTGACCAATGCCCATCGTCCGCACCTCATTGTTGCGACAATGGTAACGGGGCTTTTCGGCGAGAGTAAGGCAGCAGCCTCAGCCCAGGGTCGCCAGCGCCGGGAAGGTTTCCAGCAGCCAGAAGGACAGCGACGAGAAGCCGCCCGTCAGCATCAAGAGCCCAATGGTCCACAGAAGCAGGCCCATCGCCCGCTCGATCTGTTCCATGTGCCGTTTCATCCAGCCCATGAGACCGCCAAGCCGGGGCAGGAAGGCCGCGACCAGCAGAAAGGGAATGCCCAGTCCCGCCGCGTAGACCCCCAGCAAGACCGTGCCGCGCGTGACCGAGGCCTCGGAGGCGGCAAGGCTCAGGATCGCGCCCAGTTGCGGACCGATGCAGGGGGTCCAGCCAAAAGCGAAGGCCAGGCCCAGGATATAGGCGCCAAAGGCCGAACCGCCCCGGTCGCCCGCGTCCAGCCGTGCCTCGCGGTCGAGAAAGCCGATCCGGTAGACACCCACGAAATGCGCACCAAAGACCATGACGGTGATGCCCGCGGCGGTGTTGAACCAGTCCTGGTACTGCAAAAAGGCCGCGCCCACCGCCGAGGCGGCAAATCCCATCAGCAGAAAGACCGTCGACAGGCCCAGCACGAAGAACAGCGCCGGCATCAGCGCCTTGTTCCGTGTCGCCCCCGCGCGGTCGCCCAGATCCGTCAGGGACACCCCGCTCATATAGGCAAGGTAAGGCGGCACCACGGGCAGCACGCAGGGGCTGAGAAAGGAAATGACCCCGGCCAGAAGCGCCACGAACATGGCGGGCAAAAGCGATGCGTCGATGATCTCGATTCCGAACATGGGTCCGACATAGGCTATTGGCGCGGCGGCGTCACCTGACCTCTCTGTCACATCTCCGGCATGGCGCGAGAGCGCTTTTCTTTGCCGGGACAAGCGGCTAGATCAGGCGCATGACGCATGAACTCGACGCCCTCGGCCTGCTTTGCCCCCTGCCCGTCCTGAAGGCCCGCAAGCGCCTGCAGGGCATCGCCCCGGGCGAGCTTCTGCTGCTGATGACGGACGACCCGGCGGCGGTGGTGGACGTGCCGCATTTCTGCGTCGAGGCCGGGCATGTGCTGGAAGGCCACGAGGAAGCGGACGGCGCAATCACCTGGCGCATCCGCAAGGGATGACGGCTGACATGTCCCGGCGCCGGGCCGATTTGCCCAGCCTCGGTCGTAAGGCTTGGTGACTGGGACCAAAGCTGTATAGTGGCGTCACAATTTGGCTGTCCGCCGGCGGCGGCGCCCCTTCAGTTTGTGAAAAAGGATACGATCATGGGCAGCTTCACGGCCACCTACTCCGTCACCTATGAGAACGGCGCGCTGGCAGGCGCCGCGGTCCAGGGGCCGTTCAACGAGGTCTTGACGGATGGTGAAGCCGACACCAGTTTCGAGATCGGCGACAGTGTCAATGCGTTCTCAAGTGGCTATACCTACGTCGGTACGGCGGTCGTGAACGGCAAGGTCTGGCCGGTGTTCAACTGGGACTCCGATCCGACCTATGACGTCGTCTTCATGGACGAGGTCCCTGCTGGCCCACCGGCCACCTACACTGACAATGGCGCGACCTTCACCGGCGCCTGCTTTGCCCCCGGCACGCTGATCGCAACACCGGGAGGAGAGGTTGCAGTCGAGCGGTTGCGGTCCGGCGATCTTGTCGCCACGGATGAGGGCGGCGCAACACAGGTGATCTGGATCGGCGTCGTGACACGGTTGAACGCGGTGGCGGGCAACGCCCTGCAGGCCGTTTGCGTTCGTGCCGGGGCATTGGGCAATGGCTTGCCCCACAGCGATCTGATTGTTACGGCAGATCACGGCCTGATCGTGGACGGACTTGTCGTGAACGCGGCTGCCCTTGTGAACGGCGACAGCATCGCCTTTGTTCCCATGTCCCAGCTCCCCGAACGCGTGACCTATTACCATATCGAAACCGCCGCCCATGACGTGATCCTGGCCAACGGGGCCCCGGCCGAAACATTCGTGGACGCGGTCGCCCGCAGCCAGTTCGACAATTTCCAGGAATATCTGGACCTCTACGGGGCCGAGCGGATCATTCCCGAAATGAACCGGCCCCGCGTCTCTTCGCGCCGCCTGCTGCCCGCCGAGATTCGCGATCGGCTGGATCGCACGATTGAGGCGACTCGCCTGACCGCGTAAGCCACGGCCTCAGGGAAAACGAAAAAGGCCCCGCCGGTTCGGCGGGGCCTTTTCCTTGTTTCATTATCGGATCAGCGGCCCAGGGACCACCAACCGCGCCGCTTGGGCTTGTCCTCAGCCTCGGCGGTTTCCGTCACCGGTTCCGGCGCCTCTTCGGCCACGGGTTCCGCAGGCGCTGCGGCGGCCTCTGGCTGAGCCTCTTCCGATGCGTCTTCGGTCGTTTCCTCGGGTGCCGAGGCCGGTTCCACGGCGGTTTCCGCGACCGGGGTGCCAACCACGGCAGCAATCACGTCAGAGGCCTTGCGGCGCGTGCGCGCGCGCTTGGGCTTGTCCTCGGTCGTTTCCGCCGCGGCCTCGGCCGGGGCTTCGCTCACCTCGGGTTCGGGCGCTTCCGCTGTCTCTGCGACAGGCGCGGCCTCGGCGACTGGCTCCGCCACTTCGGCGGCGGGCGCCTCGGTGGTTTTCGGTGTCGGCTCCGGTGTCGCTTCGGGCTTGGCCTCGGCGGTCTCGGCTACTGCCACCTCCCCCTCGTCCGTCTCGGTCTGGGCATCGGCGGGTTTGCTGCGCGTGCGGCGCGACCGGGTGCGAGTCCGCTTGGGCTTGGCCGTGTCGTCACCCTCGTCTGCCTTGGGCGCATCCGCCTCAGCGGCCTCGGAGGTCTTGGCTTCATCCGCAGCCTCGGCAGCCTCGACCGGCTTCTCGGCCTCCTTGGCCGAGTCGTCCTTGTCGGTGCTGCCCTCTGCGCCGGACTCCGATCCCTCACCGTTGTCCTTGGACTTCGACTTGCGGCGGCGGCGACGACGGCGCTTCTTGGGCTTGCCCTCGTCACCATTGTCGTCAGAGGGGGTCTCCGGCTTTTCGGCCTGGGGCGCCTCTTCCTCTTCTTCCTGCTCGGCCTCGGTGTCTTCGTCCACCTGGTCCATCAACGATGTGTCGACCGACACAACGGGTGCGGTGGCCTCGGGCACGACGCGGGTCGCGGTCTTGAACTTCTCCATCGAGAAGTCGGGCGCCACCAGATGCGGGTCACCCTCGATGCGCACGGACATGCCGTAGCGCGCCTCGATCATGGCGACATGTTCGCGCTTCTGGTTCATCAGGTAGTTGGCGATGCCGATGGGGCATTTCACCAGCACCTCGCGCGAACGGCGGCGCACGCCTTCTTCCTCGATCTGGCGCAGGATCTGCAGCGCCATGTTGTCGTCCGAGCGGATCAGGCCGGTGCCGTGGCAGGCGGCGCAGGGCTGCGTCGTCGCCTCGATCATGCCGGGGCGCAGGCGTTGGCGCGACATTTCCAAGAGGCCAAAGCCCGAGATGCGGCCCACCTGGATGCGGGCGCGGTCGGTCTTGAGCTTGTCCTTCAGTTTCTTCTCGACGGCGGCGTTGTTCTTGCGCTCGTCCATGTCGATGAAGTCGATGACGATCAGACCCGCGAGATCGCGCAGACGCAGCTGGCGCGCCACCTCCTCGGCAGCCTCCAGGTTGGTCTTGGTCGCGGTCTCCTCGATCGAGCCTTCCTTGGTGGCGCGGCCCGAGTTCACGTCGATAGCCACCAGCGCCTCGGTCACGCCGATCACGATGTAACCACCGGATTTCAGCTGCACGGTCGGGTTGAACATCCCGCCTAGGTAGCTTTCCACCTGGTAGCGCGCGAAAAGCGGCATCTGTTCGTTGTAGTGTTTCACGTTCTTGGCGTGGGACGGCATGATCATCTTCATGAAGTCCTTCGCGACCCGGTATCCCCGTTCGCCTTCCACAAGGACTTCATCGATTTCGCGCGAATAGAGATCACGGATCGACCGTTTGATCAGGTCGCCTTCCTCGTAGATCTTGGCCGGCGCGATGCTCTTCAGCGTCAGTTCGCGGATCTGCTCCCACAAACGCTGCAGGTACTCGTAGTCGCGCTTGATCTCGGTCTTGGTGCGCTTGGCGCCTGCCGTCCGGATGATCAGGCCCGCGCCCTTGGGCACGTCGATCGACTGCGCGATTTCCTTGAGCTTGGAACGGTCGGTCGCATTGGTGATCTTGCGGCTGATGCCACCGCCACGTGCGGTGTTGGGCATGAGCACGCAATAGCGACCCGCCAGGGACAGGTAGGTGGTCAGCGCAGCGCCCTTGTTGCCACGCTCTTCCTTGACGACCTGCACCAGCATGATCTGGCGGACCTTGATGACCTCTTGGATCTTGTAGCGGCGCGGGCGCGGCTTGCGGACCGGGCGGATGTCCTCTTCGGTGTCGTCGTCGGCCACGGACTCGATCGAGGCATCGCGCGCCGCGGCATCGTCCTTGTCGTCTTCGTCGTCTTCATCGTCGTCGTCCGATGCCTCGGGCGCGAGGTCGTCCTCGGCACTGTCCTCCGCCACGGGGGCAGGATCGGCCTCTGCGACAACCTCGGCCACCGGCTCTGCCGCGTCGGGCGCCTCGACCGGGGTCTCTTCCGCAGTTTCTTCAGGCGTCACGGTATCATCGCCGGTGTCCGGCTCTTGCGAGACGACGGCGGCCTCGTCCTTGGTGCCTTCTGCGATCGGACGCGGCGGCGTTTCGCTCTCGGGTGCGTCCTCGGGCTCTGCCGCTTCGGCGGTGTCCTCGTCTTCCGGGGTCGGCGCCGGTTCGGCGGCGGCCTCGGTGTCCAGAGGCGTCAAGGCCTCGGTCGCCGGGGCGGGGTCCGCCGCGGTTTCGGAACCGGGCACCTCGGGCGCCTCGGCGGGAGCGGGCACTTCGGCCGGGGCCGGGTCGGCCTGGGGCTCAGGCTGCACAGGCGTTTCGACGGGCGCGGGTTCCGGCGCCGGATCGGTTTCGACCGGGGTTTCCTGAGGGGCGGGATCAGCGGCCTCCGGCTCTTCAACCGGGGTCTCGTGCACGGTTTCCATCGGCGACAGGCCCTCGCCCGGCTCGCCGGTTTCCAGGTCGTCGTCGAGGTCGATGGTTTCCATGCCGCTGGGTTCGCGCGGCTTGGTTTCCTTGGCGGTCTCGGCCTGCTTGTCGGACTTCTCCGCCTTGTCCGTCTTGTCGGATGCCTTCGTCGACCGCTTGCGCGAGCGCGAGCGGGACTTCTTGGGCTTTTCCTCTTCCTCGGCAGCGGCGCGCGCGGCCTCTTCCTCTTCCTCCATCAGCGCCTGACGGTCGGCGATGGGGATCTGGTAGTAGTCGGGGTGGATTTCCGAGAAGGCCAAGAAGCCGTGACGGTTGCCGCCGTAATCGACGAACGCCGCCTGAAGCGAGGGTTCGACCCGTGTGACCTTGGCTAGATAGATGTTGCCGGCGAGCTGCCGCTTGTTCTCGGACTCGAAGTCGAATTCCTCGACCTTGTTTCCGTCCACCACCACGACGCGGGTCTCTTCCGCGTGGGTGGCGTCGATGAGCATTTTCTTTGCCATGTTATCCGTTTGCACACCCAACGCACCGCCGGCCCCGGGGGGCGCGCGGCGGTTGAAGCGTGTCTTGTCTGGGCGAGATGGTGCGCGATGGCATGGCGGGAAACCGATGTCCCTGCCTCATGCCTCATGTCAGTCGCGCGCTTCATCGCGGTTCTTCTCCGACGCGCGTCTGCGGCATTGGGCCGGGACGGCGCCCATTCATTGCGCCCGTCGCTTGTGGCGGTCCGGGCAGGGACTATGGCCTTGCGGCCCGATCGGTCTGGCCGGGTCCGGTATGTCAGGGTCCACGGTCAGCGAAATCTTCGGCGCGGCATGTTCTGCGCGCAACCTGACCGCTAACATAAGGCCAGCAGGATGGGAATGACAATAGCGATTGCGACGCGCGTGGCCCCTCGCCCCGCTCTCAGCGCGTTTCAAGGGCCTCGCGCAGGGTCCGGGCCAGCACATGCGGCGTGCAGGGTTTCTGCAGGTGGCGGAACCGGGGACCGGCCGCACCCATGTCCGGATGCAGGGCAAACCCCGACATCAGGATCACGGGGCGCGCCGGGTCACGCGCGGCGACGCGTTCCGCGAGATCCAGCCCGGACAGGCCCCCGGGCATGAAGACATCGGTCAACAGCAGGTCATAGGCCTGCCCGGCTTCGATCAGCGCCCAGGCCGCCTGCGCCGTGGGCGCCGTGACGACCCCGTACCCCAACCGCTGCAGCAGTCCCCGAGTGAGATCAAGCAGATCCGGCTCATCCTCGACCAACAAGACCGTCTCTCCCGCCCCAACAGGTATGTCGGCCCAGCTGTCCGCCACTGTCAGACCCGGGGTTCCGGCGACACGCGGCAGCGTCAGCCGCACGGTCGTCCCCTGCCCCGGGACCGAGTAGATCCGCATGTCCCCGCCGGACTGCTGGACGAAACCATAGACCATCGCCAGCCCCAGCCCGGTACCGCCGTGGCCGCGGCGGGTGGTAAAGAACGGGTCCGCCGCGCGGCGGCGAACCTCGTCCGACATGCCTTCGCCATCGTCGCCGACCGACAGTTCGACAAGATCATCGCCAACCGCCCGCGCGCCAAGCGTGATGGTCCCGGCCCTGCCCGCCCCCCGGATCTCGTCCCGCGCGTTCAGGACAAGGTTCAGCAAGGCATTCTGCAATTGCCCCGGATCGCATCGTACCTGCAGCTGCGGTTCTTCGGGCAAAAGTCTCAGCGCGACCTCACCGCTGAGGGCCGGACGCGACAGGATCTCGATGTCCTCCAAAACACCGTCGACGGCACAGACCTCGACCCGGCCGGGCTGTTGCCGGGCAAAGGCCAGCAACCGGTCCGTCAGGCCGCGACCGGACCAGACCGCCTCTCGTGCGCGACGCAGCAGCGATGCGGCGCGTTCGGATTGTTCTTCTTGCAAAGCAAGTTCCATCGAAAACAGAAGAGTGGCCAGAAGGTTGTTGAAATCATGCGCAATTCCGCCTGACAGCTGCCCAGCGCATCCAACCGGCTGTCACGTTCGATCACCTGCCGGTTGCGCTCTTCCAGGGTCACGTCCTGCATGTGGAGCAGCGCGCTCAACCGGGTGCCCGGCAGGTTGATCCGGGCACTGCCAAGCCGCATGTAGCGATCCGGTTCCTGCCCGATCGCGATACGAAGCTGCCGCACTTCTTCACCGTTGGACCCGGCGGACATCGCCCATGTGACGGGGTCCAGGGGCGGTTCATCCCCCTCCGGGCCGGACGGCAGGCTGACATGTACCGGCCAGTCAAATGGCACCGAGCGATCGCCGACATGCAGGAACCGGCGCGCCGTGGGGTTGATCAGAACGATCTGCCCGGCCTCGTCGAATCCCACCAGTCCGCCCGTCAACGCGGCAAAGATGGCATCCAGCTGGGCCTGCCGTTCCATCGCGGCCCGGAAATCGCGACGGGCGGCCAGCAGGAACCAGACCGAAAGCACCAGCGGAAACAACACTCCGACAAGGGTCATCGCGGCGTAGTCGCGCTGCAGCGCGGTCAAACGGTCGTCCAGGGTCTGCCGCGCAAGGTCCAGCGTGGCGCGCAGGCCTTCGACCGCCGGTTCATCGTCATAGCGCACCAGGACATCGATCTGGCCAGCGCTCAGGCCCCGGTCATGCGCCGCGCGCACCCGGTCCACCCGGGCGCCGTAATCCGCCGCCGACGCCCGGACAGCAGCCAGGTCCAGGACCAGCCCGTTCGCCTCGGCCACCTCGTCCATGCGATCCAAGACCGCCAGCGCGCGGCGAGCCTCGACCTCGGCCTTGTCGCAATATGCGGGCTCGGTGGCGCCGCGCAGAACGCAATTTTTGAAGTCATGGATCATGCCATCGAAGCCGATGGCGCCCAACAGCTCCTGCGACAGGTCGGACAGGCGAAGCTCGGCCTCGCGCAGCCGGGTCGAATCCACGTGGCTCCGGTAGAAACCGGCTGTCAGCACTCCGACCGCCAGCAGCGCCGCTCCGGCCCCGAGCATCAGAAGGGCACTGGATCTGGGTCGGTAGGGCATCCGCTCCGGTCAGCCGGGGGCCCGGCGCAGCGCCTGGTCCCCGGCAAAAGCCATCGGCCTTACCCCATCGCCCGCAAGCGCTTGATCAGCGAGGAAGTGTCCCAGCGCCCGCCGCCCAGTTTCTGCACGTCCTTGTAGAACTGGTCGACCAGCGCTGTCACCGGCAGCGAGGCGCCGTTTTCATTTGCGGTGCGCAGGCAGATATCCAGGTCCTTGCGCATCCAGTCGACAGCAAAGCCATGCTCGAACTCGTCGGCGATCATCGTCTGGTAGCGATTGACCATCTGCCAGGACCCGGCCGCGCCGCCGCCGATCACATCGACCACCGCGGCACCGTCCAGCCCCGCCTTCTCGGCAAAGTGCAGCCCTTCGGACAGGCCCTGCACGAGACCCGCGATACAGATCTGGTTGACCATCTTGCACAGTTGCCCGGCGCCGCTGTCGCCCAGGCGTTTGCACAGCTTGGCATAGGATTGCATGATCGGCTCTGCCGCGTCGTAGTTCGACTGATCGCCGCCGCACATGATGACAAGCTGGCCGTTCTCGGCCCCCGCCTGCCCGCCGGACACCGGCGCATCGACGAATCCCAACCCGCGCTCCGCCGCCTGTTCGGCCAGTTCCAGCGTCACCTGCTGGGACACGGTAGTGTGATCGACAAAGGTCGCGCCCGAGGACATGCCGGCAAAGGCGCCGTCCTCTCCGGTGCAGATCCCGCGCAGGTCGTCGTCGTTGCCGACGCAGGCCATGACGAAATCCGCGCCCTGCGCCGCCTCGCGCGGGGTTGCCGCCGCTGCGCCGCCGTATTCGGCCACCCATTTGTCGGCCTTGGCGGCGGTCCGGTTGTAAACCGTGACCTCGTGCCCGGCCTTGGCCATGTGGCCCGCCATCGGATAGCCCATCACCCCAAGGCCCAGAAACGCCGTTTTCGCCATCTTGTTCTCCCCTCGTCGCGTCAGCCAGCCTGCCCTTGGCAAGCCCGGGCTGGCAAGTTAATCCCGGTGCGATCTGACCTAGCCCATATGGACGGAGAACGAAATGGCGGTTGTGTTCCGATGGCTGTTGCGGCTGGCCAGCCTGGCCGTCGCCCTGATCGTCATCGGCGTGGCACTTGCCTACTACCTCGGGTCCCGCTCGCTGCCCGACTACGACAAGACCCTGCCCGTGGCCGGGATCACCGCCGACATCGAGATCGTGCGCGACAATTCCGCCGTGCCGCATATCATGGCCCTGTCGGACCGCGACGCATTCTTCGGGCTGGGCTACGTGCACGCGCAGGACCGGCTGTGGCAGCTGATGATGATGCGCCGCACCGCGCAGGGCCGCCTGTCGGAACTCTTTGGCCGCCGCACCCTGCGCACCGACACGCTGTTGCGCCGGCTGGACATCTACACCGCCGCCAAGGCCTCGGTCGAGCATCAGGACGCGCGCACGCTGGACGCGCTGGAAGCCTATTCCGCCGGCATCAACGCGCGCATCGCCGAGATCAACGCCAACAGCCTGGGACGCGGCGCGCCCGAGTTCTTTCTCTTCGAGGCGGAAATCGCGCCCTGGCAACCGGCGGATTCGCTGGCGGTGATCAAGCTGATGGCGCTGCAACTGTCGGGCCAGATCGGGGACGAGGTGCTGCGCGCCCGGACCTCCCTGCTGTTGGGAGATGAACAACGCCTGTCCGACATCCTGCCCGACATGCCCGGCAGCGGTGTCGCCGCCCTGCCCCGTGTCGCGCAACTGCCGCAGGGCAGTGGCACGCGCCAGGCCAGTGCCGCGCCGGTGGGCGGTGATTTCCTCTGGCCCGTTCCGCGGCGCGGGCTGGCGGGCGCGTCCAACGTCTGGGCCGCCGCGCCGGAACGCTCGGCCTCGGGCGGGACGCTTCTGGCCAATGACCCGCACCTTGGCTTTACCGCGCCGACCTTCTGGTATCTTGCCCGGATGCAGTTGAAATCCGGCGGCGTGATCGGCGCCTCGATCCCCGGCATTCCGGCCCTGATGGTGGGCCGGTCCGAGCAACTGGCCTGGGGGATCACCTCTTCCTACCTCGACGATCAGGACCTGTACTTCGAAGAGCTGAACCCGGACGCCCAGGGCGAGTATCGCACGCCCGACGGCTTCAAAGCCTTCGAAACCCGCCAATCCATCATCCGCATCAAGGGTGAGGCGCCGGTCACGCTGAACCTGCTGTGGACGGACAACGGCCCGATCCTGCCCTCCTCGCAATTCAACCTGAACAAGATCACGCCGCCGGGGCACCTGGTTTCGCTGGCCTGGACCGCGCTCAGCCACCAGGACACCTCGGCCTCCGCCGCCATCGGCCTGATGATGTCGCAATCGGTCGAAGAGGCGATGGAAGTGTCCCGCCTCTATGTCGCGCCCTCGCAGAACCTGACTCTGATCGACGCGGATACCGTGGCGCTGAAGCTGGTCGGCGCCATGCCGCGCCGCGACCCCGCGCATGAAAGCCTGGGCCGCCTGCCCTCGCGCGGGTGGATCGCGGCGAACCGCTGGCAGGGGATCTTTCCCTTTTCGGCCAACCCCGAGTTCCTCGCCCCCGAGGGCGGCATCGTGGGCAATACCAACAACAAGCTGGTGGACCGCGCCTTCCCTGACCACGTCAGCTATAACTGGGGCGACAGCCAGCGCGTGCAGCGCTGGCAGACTATGATGCAGGGCCGCAAGGTCCACACCCGCGACAGTTTCGTCGAGGCCCAGCTGGACACGGTGTCGCCTGCCGCGCGCACCTTGCTGCCGCTGATCGGGCGGGACCTGTGGTTTACCTCCGAGGCCGCGCCCGAGGGCACGCCCGAACGCCGCCGCCAGCGCGCGCTGGATCTGCTGGCCAACTGGAACGGCGAAATGAACGAGCACATGCCCGAGCCGTTGCTCTATTCTGCCTGGCTCCGGGCGTTGCAGGCCCGCCTGATCCGCGACGATCTGGGCCCGCTGGCCGAAGAGTTTGACCACGTCGAGCCACTGTTCATCGAGCGCGTCTTCCGCGATGTGGACGGGGCCAGCGCCTGGTGCGATGTGATCCGGTCAGCGGCAGTGGAAAGCTGCACCGACATCGCACGGCTGGCATTGGACGACGCGCTGATCTGGATCGAGGAACATTCCGGCAAGGCGCTGGAATCGCTGCGCTGGGGGGACGAACACCTGGCGACGCACGAACACCCGGTTCTGGGCCAGGTGCCGATCCTGCGGTACTTCGTGAACATCCGTCAGACGACCTCGGGCGGTGATCACACGCTTCAACGGGGCGTGACCTCGGGGCGCGATCCCGATCCTTTCGCCAATGTGCATGGCGCAGGCTATCGCGGCGTCTACGATTTCGCCGATCCCGACAGTTCGGTCTTTGTCTCTGCCACAGGCCAGTCGGGCCACCCGCTGTCGCGCCACTACGACGACCTCGGCCAACTCTGGCGGCGCGGCGAATACATCCCGATGTCGCTGGACGTGGGTCTGGCACGCGCCGCCTCTGTCGGGATCACCCGGCTGGTCAAACCATGAGCGAGGCCCGCGCGACCGAGGTGCTGAAAAAGCTCTGGCCGGAATGGTCGGGGCGGATGGAGGTCTTGCGCGACGGGCCGGATACCTGGGTTTACCGCCCGTCGCGCGGACGTGTCCCGGCGGTGGTCAAGCTCTGGCCGCGCAAGGCCGAGGCAAAGGCCTCGCGCCAGGCGCTGCGGCAGGCGGAACTGGCGGCGGTGCTGTCGCATGGTCCCTACCGCGTGCCGCGCGTGTTGTGGTTCGGCAAGGGCGCGCTGGTCATGCAGGACGCGGGCGGCCCCGACTTTCGTGAACGGCTGGAAACCGAGGCCCCCGGCCCGCTGCTGCGCTCCGCCGGGGAATGGCTGGCCGCCTACCACGGGCTGAGCCTGCGTGACCGCAAATTCCTGCCCAAGGGACAAGTCAACTGGCTGACCCGGCTGGTGGATGCGATCGAGGCCGGCGAGCGTAGCCTGATCGACGCAAAGGGGCTGGTCTCTGCCGCGCGCACGCTCAAGGAGACGCGCACCACGGTCCGTGGCCTGCCCGCCACCTGGGCCATCACCCACCGCGACCTGACCCTCTCCAACCTCGTCAGCGGCCCCGAGGGCACGGTCTGGGGCATCGACTTCGAAAACGCGAAAGAGGACGAACCTCTGCGCGACGTCTTTTCCCTTGCCTTGGACGTGCTTGACCTCACCGGGGACGAGTCCGCCCTGACGGCGCTGCGCGAGGGCTATGGCGATGATGTCACCGCACCCGAGGTCCGGCTGTTCCTGCAACGCTGTTTCGCGATCAGCCTCTGGGCCAATACGCCGGTGTCGCCCTCGAAACGGCAACGCCGGCGCTGGGAAATTGCCCGCGACCTGCTGGAACGTGACAGCGCCGTGATCTGACCCCGGCCCGGGCCTGCCCCGGGACCTCCGGCCCCGTCAGGAGTCGTGCCGCACCACGTTGAATCCTTCCTCCGGCCCCGGCGGCACGAAGTGGCGGGAGAACTGGTGGAACTGCTCATCCGTCACGACAAAGGGGTGTGCACCCGAGGCATTGCGCCTGCGCAGCCGGTCCAGGCAGACCTCGTCCGGCGGCGCCAACAGGTGCAGTTCATGCGCGGCGCCCGTCGCCTCCAGGATGCCGCGCATCCAGGCGCGCTGGTCCAGAGTATTGGCCGCGAAATCCAGCACGACGGAAACCCCGGCATCCAGCAGCGCCGCAACATGCGGCCCCATGACCGCCCGCAGTTTCCCCGTGCACCGCAGGTAGTCGCGCGGCGTGGCCATCTGGTCGGCGAAAAGCCCGTCCAGCCAGGCATCCTCGGTGATCAGAACGGTGCCCTCGGGGCGGGCCAGTTGGGCCGCCAGGGTCGATTTTCCAGCGGCGATCTTCCCGCACATCATGTGCAGGGTCGGAAATTCAGAAGACATGACAGTGATCCTTGTGCGGCGCATCCCGCGCCATAGACGTTCAGACGACAGCTCACCCGGCCCGGCGGTTCAGGCCGGGAGCGTAATTCGGATGCGGCGCAGGGCGCCGGATGTCTGAACATGGATCAACATGCACCCCGGATCGCATGAAACGGGGTGCATGTCCACCGGGCGCCCGGTCAGCCCAGCGTCTCGAACCGTGCCTTGTCGAGTGCGGACCAGAGCACGCGCAGGTGAAAGCCGTCCTCTTCCTGGCGCTCGTCCTCGACCAGGCCCTTTTCGAACAGCCAGGCCCGGCGCTTGCCCTCGGCAAAGCCCAGCACCAGGTCCTCTTCGACCCGTTCGGCGCCAAGCGCCTCTGTCACCGCCTCAAGGAAGTCATCCAGCCCCTCGCCGGTCAGGGCAGAGGTGACAAAGACGTCCGGGTTGCGCGCGGCGCGGATACGCACGGTTTCCAGCTCTTCCGGCCCCAGCCGGTCCAGCTTGTTCCACAGTTCGATCTGTGCGGTTTCCTCGCCCACACCCAAGCTGTCGAGAATGCCGCGCACGTCCTCGGCCTGCTCCTCGGTCTCAGGGTGGGAGATGTCGCGCACATGCACGACCACATCCGCTGCAAGCACCTCTTCCAGCGTTGCCCGGAAGGCGGCCACAAGTTCCGTCGGCAGATCGCTGATGAACCCCACCGTGTCCGACAGGATCACATCGGCGCCCGTCGGCAGGCGTACCGCCCTCATCGTCGGGTCCAGCGTCGCAAAAAGCATGTCCTTGGCCATGACCTCGGCGCCGGTCAGCCGGTTGAACAGCGTCGACTTGCCCGCGTTGGTATAGCCCACCAGCGCGACAATCGGGTAAGGCACCTTGGCCCGCGCCTTTCGGTGCAACTCGCGCGTCTTGACGACCTTGTCGAGCTGCCGGCGCAGGCGCACCAACTGTTCGTCGATGGCACGGCGGTCGGCCTCGATCTGGGTTTCGCCGGGGCCGCCGACGAATCCCAGCCCGCCCCGCTGGCGTTCCAGGTGGGTCCAGGCGCGCACCAGGCGCGTGCGTTGGTAGCTCAGGTGCGCCATTTCGACCTGCAACACACCCTCGCGGGTGGCCGCACGATCCGAGAAGATCTCCAGGATCAACCCGGTCCGGTCCAGCAACTTGACCTTCCAGTCGCGTTCGAGGTTGCGCTGCTGCACCGGCGTCACCGGGCCATCGACCAAGACCAGGTCGATGTCCTCGGCCTCCAGCTTGGCGCGCAACTCTTCGATCTTGCCCGAGCCGAACAGCGCACCCGGATTCGGGTCGCGCAACGGCACGATCTGCGATCCCACGACCTCAAGCCCCGGCAAGGCATGTGCCAGCGAAACGGCCTCTTCCAAGGCCATTTGGGCATCGCGGCGTGCCGGGTCGCTCTTGATGTCAGGATGCAGGACCCACGCCCGGGTCACAGGCGGCGCGTGTTCTCTCACGCGTCCCCTTCGCCGTCATACAGGTTGATCGGCTGGCTGGGCATGATGGTCGAGATTGCATGTTTGTAGACAAGCTGCGACTGGCCGTCACGGCGCAGCAGGACGCAGAAATTGTCGAACCAGGTGATGACACCCTGCAGCTTGACCCCGTTGATCAGGAAGACCGTCACAGGGACCTTTGTCTTGCGGACGTGGTTCAGAAACGCGTCCTGCAGGTTCTGTCTATCAGAAGCCATTGAATTGCCTTTATTCTTGCCGTGCCCGCGCGCCGGGCTGCCCTCGTCTGGGGGAGTATGGTATGCTGCGGCGGGAGTTTCCAGCCGAAAATCCCCGAATCCGTGCGCCCGATGCCCAGGGGATGTTCCTGCGCAACTATTCGCGCCAGACCTCTGGACTGATCATCACGATGATTGCCAGCAGTTCAAGCCGTCCCAGCACCATCGCCAGGCACAGGATCAACTGCGCGTCCCAGGGGATCGACGCCAGGTCGATCACCGCGGCGGTGTCGATCAGTGGCCCGGTGTTCGACAGTGTCGCAATGGTCAGCACCGTGGCCCGTTCGAAATCCACCCCGTAGGCCCCCAGGATCAGCGTCATCGCCGCAAGCGTCAGCGCGAAGAACATGAAGAAGACCCAGGCGATAAAGGCCCCTTCGCGCCGGATGCGGCGCCCCAGGGGGCCCGCCCGCCCCACGGAATGCGGATGCACCAGGCGCTCGATCTCGCGCTTGCCGTTGAGGTAGAGCGCGTAGACCCGCAGCAGCTTGACACCCCCGGCGGTCGTCGCCACGCCGCCGCCCACCAGCGCCAGCCCCATCAGGATGATCCCCGGCGTCGGCAGCCCGGACCAGTCCTGTGCCGTATCCCAGTCGCCGCTGATGAATCCGGTCGTGGTCAGGAACGAGGCCGCCGTGAACAGCCCGCCCCAGAGCGCCCGCAGACCCGCGATCCAGTTCTGTTCTTCTCCCACCTCGAAAGAGGCGACCCAGTGGCGCAGGAACATGGCCAAAGGCACGGCCACAACGATCATGACGCCAAGACGGAACTCTGGGTCGTAGAACAGGCCCCGTTCCTGGCGGGTATCGGCGGAAAAGGTCAGCCGCGACAGGGCGAAAAAGAGAAAGCAAAAGAGAATCATCTCCCCCGCAAGGCCGCTGGGCGCGGCCCCCAGGTCAGCCAGCGGCGTGATCCCGGAGGTCGCCATGACCGACATCGCATGGCTGACCGCGACCAGCGGTGGATCGCCCGCCACCAGCAGCATCACCGTCAGCGCCAAAGTCAGCCCCGTATAGACCGGGAACAGGACGTGCGCGCTGCGCATCAGCCGTTCCGCCGGGCTGGTCGGCCCGGTGTTCATGGCGCCCTGGGCGATGGATTGCCCGGGTTCACCGCTGGCAGTGACCTCGAATCCCCCCAGCGCCAGCGGTGCCAGGATCGCCGAAGCGGCGATCCACATCACCAGCCCGCCCATCCAGCCGACCTGCGCCCGCCACAGGTGTTCCGGCCCGGACAGGCGCGCGGCGTCGAACATCGTTGCCCCGGTGGTGGTAAAGCTCGACACCATCTCGAAATAGGCATTGCCAAAGCCGGTGGTCCGCACCGCCTCGTGGAAGGGCACCGCAAAGATCAGCGGCAGCACGACAAACCCCGCCGCCAGCGCCACCAGCTGGCGCAGCGCGCTCTGGTTGTGATGCCGGTTGCCCAGGGCCAGCGCCACCAGCGCGGTCAGGATCAGCCCCAGCAGCGCGCCATAGAAAAAGGTCCGTGCGTCGTGGTGTTCTTCGATGACATAGGCAAAGACTGCCGGCAGCAGCATCGAGAAGGAACCGAGCCCGGTCAGAAGCAGGAACAGAGGCAGACGCGCGATGGTCTTCATCGGCGGTTGCCTCGCCCTTGTACGCCTGTCACGGCAAAGGTCCCCATCTGCCTCACCGGACCGCGCCTAGAAGAAATCGATCGAGACCTGCAACAGGCGCTCGACCTCCGGGACATCGCCGGCGAGGGCAAAGATGACGATCTGATCGCCCTCGTCGATCCTGAGCGAGCCGGTGGGCTTGACCACCTTGTCCCCCTTGCGGACCGCGCCTACCAGGACGCCTTCAGGAAAGTCGATCTCGCGGATCCGGCTGCCGGAGATCGGCGACGTCGACAGGACCTCGGCCTCGATCACCTCGGCCTCGGCATCGCCGATGGAATAGACCTGGCTGACACGCCCGTGCCGGATATGGCGCAGGATCGAGCTGACGGTGGTCGACCGCGGGTTGATATAGGCGTCGATCCCCAGCGGTTCCATCAAGGGCACCAGCGTCGGGTCGTTGATCAGCGCGATCACCATCGGGCAACCGGCGGCCTTGGCCCGCACGGCAGCCAGCATGTTGACCTTGTCGTCATCGGTCACGCAGAGCGCCGCATCCGCCCGCGCCACCCCGGCCTCGACCAGGAGCGCCGCGTCCAGCCCGTCACCATGCAGGACGATGGTGCGCTCCAGCTCCTCGGCGGCCCGTTCGGCGTTCTTGCGGTTGCGCTCGATCATCTTGGCGCGCACGCGGATCTTGCCGGTCTCCAGCCGCCGTGCCACCGACAGGCCGACATTGCCGCCGCCGACGATCACGACGCGTTCCTGTTTGCGCAGGGACTTGCCAAAGATCTCCAGCGTGCGTTGCACGTCATCCGCATGCACCATGACGTAACAGCTGTCCCCCTCGAACAGCTGGTCGCCGGATTCCGGCGCGAACAGCACCCCCTCGCGCCGGACCCCCACCACCACGGAGCGCAGCGTGGAAAACAGGTCGGTCAGCTGCCGCAAGGGCGTGTTCACGATCGGACAGCCCGCGTCGATGGTCAGCCCCATCAGCTGGGTCTTGCCGTCCAGAAAGCTCTCGGTGTCAAAGGCCGCTGGCGCCGCCAGCCGCTGCAGGGCTGCGTCGGCCACCTCGCGCTCAGGCGAAATGACCACGTCGATGGGCATGTGATCGCGCCGGTAGAGGTCGGAATAGATCGCCGTCAGGTAGCTTTCCGCGCGCAGCCGCGCGATCTTGCGCGGCACCGCAAAGACCGAATGCGCCACCTGGCAGGTGACCATGTTGACCTCGTCGGAATAGGTGGCCGCAATCACCATGTCGGCGTCGCGCGCGCCCGCCTTGTCCAGCACGTCGGGGTAGGAAGCAAAGCCCGCGATCCCCTGCACGTCCAGCGTGTCGGTGGCGCGGCGCACGAGATCGGGATTGTTGTCCACCACCGTGACGTCGTTGCGCTCTCCGGCAAGATGGCGGGCGATCTGCCAGCCAACCTGGCCCGCCCCGCAAATGATGACCTTCATGCGCCCTGCGCCCCGATCTGCACCGCGTCCCGGCTCTGGCCTCATTGCCTCGCACGCGGGGGCAGCGCCGTCAATGGGTTGCATCCTCGGTCCCGAGCCGCTGTTCCCCGGAGCCATCTCTCGCATGATGCCGATCAGGGCCAGACGGCGCCGGGGCGCAAGGGGGCACAGCCCCGCGCGAACGCGCGGCTTGCCCTTGCGCCCCGGTGATGGCTGGTCCAGGCAGCAGGAAAGCGAGGGATGGGTTCGGGGAACAGCGGCACGCCTGTTCCCTGGTGATTCCTTGAGCGGTAAGACCGCGCCGAACGGCGCGCATCAGGGTCGGTGGGCGGGCGCCTTTGCGGCAAAGCCGCAA
>NZ_JARAMO010000112.1:0-1059 GCF_028807275.1 Mameliella sp. AT18 | reverse complement strand
GCCAATGGCGCGCCGTCCGAGACCTTCATTGACTACCGTGACCGCCGCGCCTTCGACAATTTCGACGAATACCTGGACCTCTATGGTTGTGAGCGGATCATCCCCGAGATGCACCGCCCGCGCATTTCCTGCGCGCGGTTGCTCCCGGAGGACATCCGGCGCCAACTCGGGATAGACCACGCGGCCGGGCTTGCGGCTACTGCACGCCGTGCCTGACCGGGTCGGACTGTTCACTGGTATGCAAGCCCGTTCTTTGATAACCGTCGTTATGTGATCAGTGTTGAAGGCGCGTCGCGATGATGGTGCGCCCCGTTGATGAAGGAAAGCAAACGCGATGCCGTTTACCGCAACCTATTCCCAATACCTATATATCGGCGCTTCTGCCCCGAATGCGTCGACCACCTATACAAACGATGCCCCTACCGTCACTTCGTCCACCTTGTCCGATACCGAGGATGGAACAGACGATGGCGATATCGCGCCGGGGCAATTGATTGACTGGTCGGCCTCGGGCGGCGATGTGCAGGTTGTCGGTACCACCGCCAGCGGTGACCCGGTGGTCCTCGCCGTTGGTGCCGGGTCCTACTTTGTTCTCAGCAATTCCCCTTTTCCGCCTGGCGGCACGCCGATGGGCTTTACCGCCAGCACCTACACGATGTGTTTCGCGGCCGGAACCGGGATTGCCGTGCCCGGCGGCGAGGTCCCGGTTGAGGCACTGTCAATCGGCGACCTGATCCTGACGGCCGAAGGCGCGGCGGTCCCGGTCAAATGGATTGGCAATCAATCGACGCACAGCCTGTTTTCCGGCGCAATGAGTAAATTGGTCCGTATCCGTGCGGGCGCCCTGGGCGATGGCCTGCCCCATGCCGACCTCACGGTCACTGGCGATCACGGCATGGTGCTGGACGGGCTTGTCATCAACGCCTCGGCGCTGGTGAACCATGACAGCATCGACTGGGTGCCTTCTTCCGAACTCCCGGAGACATTCACCGTCTACCACGTCGAAACCGAAGACCACGACGTGATCCTGGCCAATGGCGCGCCGTCCGAGACCTTCAT
>NZ_JARAMO010000111.1:0-2136 GCF_028807275.1 Mameliella sp. AT18 | reverse complement strand
GGCACGCTGGGCATCCTGATCCCGCCGTCCACCGGCTTTGTCATCTATGCCATCCTGACCGAACAGAGCATCGGGCGGCTGTTCCTTGCAGGTGTCCTGCCCGGCCTGCTGCTGCTGAGCGCCTTTATCCTGACCATCACCATCATGTGCTGGGTGCGCCCCGCCTTTGGCCCTGCCGGTCCCCGCACCACGATCGACGAGAAAAGCCGCAAGCTGCTGGGCGCCCTGCCGATCCTCGTGGTGATCCTGTTGACCATCGGCGGCATCTACGCCGGTCTCTTCTCACCGACAGAGGCAGCGGGGGTCGGCGCCGGGCTGGTGATCCTCTACGGGATCGTCACCCGCACCCTGACGGTCCGCGCTTTCTGGGAGGCCTCCAAGGACAGCATCGTAACCACCGCCACGGTGATGCTGATCCTGATCGCGGCGCATATGATCAACCCCTTCCTGGCCCTCAGCCATATTCCCACCGTCGTCGGAGAGTTCCTGGCCGGGCTTGAAGCGGGGACAATCGGAACCCTCATGGTGATCCTCTTCGTCTACCTTGTGCTGGGCTGCTTTCTCGAAGGCTTTGCCATGCTGGTCCTGACCCTGCCGATCTTCTTTCCCGTCATTGTCGACCTGGGGATCGACCCGATCTGGTTCGGCGTGCTGGTGGTCCTGACACTTGAAATGGGATTGATTTCGCCCCCCGTGGGGATCAACGTCTTCATCGTCAAGTCGGTGGCGCCCAAGGTCGAGCTGGGGACGATCTTTCGCGGGGTCCTGCCCTTCTGGCTGGCGATGATCGCGACGCTGGCGGTGCTGATTGCCTTCCCGCAGATCTCGCTGATCCTGCCAAATACGATGTTCAACTGACGTGACAGAAGGCCAGTCGATCCCGCGCAACCTGAGACATCTGCGTCTCTTGCCTGCGATAGCAGAACACCGTTCGCTGACCGGAGCGGCCCAGGTCAGCGGCCTGTCCCAGACCGCCGTGACGCACGCCTTGCACAAGGTGGAAACGGCCGTGGGCAGCGCCCTGTTCGACCGCAACAGTATCGGAGCCTTTCCGACGGATCGCGGTCAGGTACTGCTGGCAAGGGTCCGGCGCGCGCTCGACCGGCTGGACCCAGCCCTCGATGCCCTTGCCCCCGGCCTGTCGCGCGTGGTGACGCATTCCCAGTTGATCGCGCTGATCGCAACCGCCCAGAGCGGCAATGTCACTCTGGCCGCACGGCAACTGGGCCTGGCGCAACCGACGGTCCATCGCGCCGTGACCGAGCTGGAACGTGCGGCGGGTCGATCCTTGTTCGACCGGGCGCGCAGTGGATTGGTTCCCCGACGGGCCTGCCTGTCGCTGTGCAGGGCCGCGCGGCTCGCCTTTGCCGAGCTGGACCAGGCAGAGGCGGACCTGGCAGAGTTCGACGGGCGCGAAGGCGGGCGCGTGGTTCTGGGCGCCCTGCCCCTCTCGCGAACCAACCTCCTGCCCGCGGCACTGGTCGCCTTCCGGCAGGAACGACCCGAAACGCCGGTCATCGTACACGACAGTCGCTATGAGGATCTCCTGGCCGGCCTCGTTGCCGGCGAGGTCGATGCCATCATCGGAGCGTTGCGAGATCCCGCTCCGGTCGCGGAGGTCGAACAACACCCGCTCTTCGACGATCGTCTGTGCTTCGTGTCCGGCCCCGGGCATCCGCTGACAAAGGAATCCGCTCCGACAATCGCAAGCCTGGTTCAATGGCCCTGGATCGTCCCCCGCCTGGGCGCCCCTGCCCGGCGTCAATTCGAAGAGTTCTTTGCCAAACACGGATTGAGACCGCCGGAGAACGTCATCGAAAGCGGCTCTGTCCTCTTGATGCGGGAAACGCTGCGTCAGAGCGAGATGCTTGGCTGCATTTCCGGCTGGCAGGCTGCCGCCGAGGTACAGCACGGCCTGATGACAGCACTTCCGATTCAACCGGATGTTCCCGCACGCCAGATCGGCGTCACACTTCGCCGCGACTGGATGCCGACCACCGCCCAACGCCGCATGCTGGATCTGCTGAAAGAGGCAGCTCGAAATTTCTGATCCGAAACAGCAAAAGCCCCGCCGGATAAACCGGACGGGGCTCTTGTTTCGTATGTCGCATAGAGTGATTTGGTTTTTACTAGGTT
>NZ_JARAMO010000110.1:0-4960 GCF_028807275.1 Mameliella sp. AT18 | reverse complement strand
ATGGCGGTCGGCTCGCCGATGTGCCCGCCAACCTGCGTGCCGACCTGGCAGTGCCGGGCGCTCTCTGACCTTTTGAGCAGATGAAAAACGCCGGGGCTGGATGATCCGGCCCCGGCCTTTTCGTTCCCGATCGGGGGTCAGACGACCGGCAGGTCGCTGTCCCAGACAAAGGTGCGGCTCTCGACATTGCCGGCGGTGTCATAGGTGACGTCGATCCGGTGCCAGTCATAGGCATCGTTCACGTCCTCGACCACGCGCGACGTGATCACGCCATCGGCGTAGGAATTCGTCGAGACGCGGCCGTCGTCGTAGGTGGTGACACGTTCCGTCAACTGGCCCGAGGCATCGTAGATGTTGGCATGTTGCGTCCACTCGAAGCTGTCCGCGCTGTCCTCGACGATCCGCGACGTCTTGACCCCTCCGGCATAGTTTGTCGTCACGGTCATGCCATCGTCCAGCGCAGAGACGAGCGAGGTGATGTTGCCCGATGCGTCAAAGCTGAAGGTCTGTTCGGTCCAGATGAAATCGTCGCCCGTGTCTTCGACCACCCGCTCGGTGATGATGCCGCCGGAATAGGTGTTGGTCGCCGTGCGTCCGTCGTCAAAGACGGTGACGCGCGACACGACGTTGCCGGAGGCATCGTAGGTGTTGACGAAGCTGTCCCACTTGTTCGCATCCGCAAGGTCGTGGCCTTCGCGCGTCTGCAGAACCCCGCCGACAAAGATGTCGGTGGCCTGGCTGCCGTCATCGTAGGAGATCTCGCGCCCGATGCGCGATCCGTCAACGCCGCTGTAGGTGTAGACATAGCTGGCCCAGACACCGATGTCGCCGGTATCGGACACGACCGTACCCTCGTAGTCCAGCGCCAGCCCGACCAGGATTGGGTCGTGGTCGGAGGTGCGGAAAGGCACGGAGCCGTCGAAGATCGACCCGTCCTTGCCGAAGTCTAGGTTATAGTCGAGCGCGTCCGGCTCATCGGCGTTGATCGCCCATTCCGAGGTGCCGGTGATCTGCGCCGTCAGGGGCTCGTTGGCAAAGGCATAGTCCAGCGTGCCCGTCAGGCCGTCGAAGACATAGGAATAGGCGTCCGGCCCCTGGAACAGCTCGACCAGGTCGGTATAGCCTTCGCCTTCCAGGTAGGTGATCGGATCTTCCATCGCGTAGGCGTTCAGATCGCCAAGCACCAGGATGTCCTTGTCGCCCGAACCGGTGGGATCCGTGTCCAGCCAGGCGTTCAGCGCGGTCACGCCGTTCAGGCGGGTGCCGTTCGAGAAGCCCTGGCCATCGCCGGTGTCGGCATCACCAGCATCCGGTCCGGCTGAGCCCTTGGACTTCATGTGCGTGACGACGACGTTGACCGTTGCCCCGTTCGACAGTTGTTCGAAGGTCACAGCCAGCGGCGCGCGGTTGGTGCCCGCCCCGTCAAAGACCGCCGGCATGCCACCCAGGCCAAGGCCGGGAAGATCGGCGTCGGTCAGCACCTCGACCGTGGTGCCGGGGGCGATCCGCACGGTGTCGGTCTTGTAGATCACGCCCACGGCGATCGCGTCGCTGCCGACATGGCGGGTGCCCGGATCGACCCAGGCATAGGTGCCGGCGCCGGCCTGCGCGTTCAGATACTCGACCAGTTGTTCGATGGCGTTGCCCGGCGCGCCAGCGAGAAAGTCGTTTTCCAGCTCGACCAACCCCAGGATGTCGGCGTCCATTTCCAGGATGGCCTGACCCAGCTTTTCCAGCTGGCGGTTGTATTCGTCCACGCTGTCCGCGCCGCGCGGATCAAAGCCAAGGGCCGTGCTGCCGCCATCGTCCACCGTGGCAAAGAAATTCAGCACGTTCAGGCTGGTGACCTTCAGGGTGCCGCCCACGGGCTCGGGTGTCACCGGGCGCACGCTTTCCTTGTCAAAGCTGTTCTCGCCGTCGACCGTCGAGATCACGCGCCAGGTCGCGCCGGAGCTGCTGTTGCCCGCCCACTGGTAATTCAGAACGCCCGAGAGGCCGGTGATCGTGTCGCCCATCCGGATGTCCGAACCGGTCGAGAAGGTGGGGCCAAAGCCGTCGAGATTGCCGATCAGGGCGTTTTGCTGCTGCAACCCGTCGTCATAAGTGATGGTGCGCGCACCGACATCCTGCAGGAAGGCATTGTAGGCCAGGGCGTCCGGTGCGTTGGTCTGGGTGAATTGCTGGACGCGTCCGCCCTGCATCAGCTTGATCTCGTTGAACCGGTCCAGCTGGTACATCTCGGAGATGGTCAGTTCGTCCGGGAAGGTGACACGCATGCCTTCGTAGGCTTCGAGGTCGGGCTGGAAATCGCCGTCCTGGTTGGTGGTGACACCGGCTGCAGGCAGCGAGATTTCGGCCGCGGTCGGCAGTGGTGCGCCGCTACCGATGACGGTCACGCTGGTCACGTTGGAGATCTGGGTTTCCCCGAAATACTCTCCGACCGTCCCGGTGACCTGAACCACGTCTCCGATGTTCACGTCGACGGCGGGCAGACTGCCGTCGAAGACGAAGATGCCTTCGGAGGTCATCACGTTGCCGTCGGCGTCGCCATCCTCTTCCTGCAGGTAGAAGCCGCGCAGGTTGCGCGCGGCATCGGCGTCTCCGTCCTGGAAATCCCCGACGACCACGGCCTCGACAGTGACCGTCTGACCGACCAGCGGGCTGGTATCGGTTGCCCCCTGGATGTCGTGTATGGCGGTGATGCCGATGTCATCGGTCCGGATCGTGCCGGTCGCCGTCGCGGTCGAGATCGTGGCCGCGCCGCTGGCGTTCGACAGGGTGACGGTGAACCCCTCGTCCGTTTCGATGTCGGTATCGCCCGTGACCTGTACCGTGATGGTCTTGCTGGTTTCGCCCGCCGCAAAGCTGACTGTGCCCGAGGGCAGGCTGCCGCCGAAGTCGGCCGCATCCGCCCCGCCGCCGCTGACCGCGTAGTCGACGGTGGTGGCCGCGGTCGTGTCGCCAGAACGGGTGACGGTGAAAGTAAAGCCGGTGCTGCCGCTGTCGCCCTCGAGCTTGTCCGCATCGGTCGCGGCGATGGCCAGCTCCGGCGTCGTGACGGCGCCCGCGCGGTCGATCACGATGTCACGCATGGCAAAGGCTTCGCCTCCGCCGTTGTTGACTCCGGCGGTCAGTGTCACGGTCAGTGTCGAGCCGCTCATGCCGTTCAGCGCAGAAGAGGCATAGGTGGTGAAATCGTTGGTCAGCGTGCCGTCGTAGCCAGCGAGGTCGGCGGCATCCCCGTCGATGTCGATCTTGAGCGGATCGTTCAGCGTCACGGTCGTGCCGCTTTCCAGCGTGTAGGTCAGGCTGGCGCTGTCGTCGCTGTCGATCTGGAACAGGGTGACGGGGGGCAGGCCGTCCAACTGGACGGTGATTGTATAGCTGTTGTCGCCGGATTCGAAATCGCCCATCGCGGCAAAGTCGATCGAGATGTCGCCGATCGTCCCGCCCGAGACATCGAAGGTCCAGGTCGCCGTCCCGGTCCCGCCCGGGTTGTCGGCATTGTCGAGGTCCTGGATGCCGAAGAAGGGCGCGGTATCGCCGGTCTTGGCAATGCCAAAGGTATCGGCGGCAAAGCTGCCGGCGGTGTCATCGGCAAAGTCGAAGTTCACGGTCCGGTCAGTGATGCCGAAGACGTCGAAAAAGCTGGAAACGAAGGCGCCGTTGGTGGCGCTGTTGTCCGGCGTGGCGGCAAAGCTGGTCAGGTTGCTGCTGGTGCCGTTCACGAGGTCGAAGGCCAGCGGGCCGGTCGGCGCTGCCGTGACCACGATATTGTCCAGCCCGATCTCGTCGCGCGATCCGCTGCCGGAAACATCGTCGGTCTGCCACTGCAGGTAGATCGACTCTCCGTCCTGCAGGGTAAAGCCGGTCAGGGTCGTGCTGCGGGCCACTGTCTGAAAGCCCAGGGCATCGGCCGCCTCGGCGCTGGTGTAATCCAGCAAGGCCACCGGTGTGTAGGTCGCGTCGTCCAGCGACCAGGCAAAGTTGAGCGTGTTCGCGCGGGCCTGGTCATTGTTAACCATGATGTCATAGGCAAGGTCGAGAGAGCTGATCGGCGCGCCGGTGGTATTGGTGATCTTCAACGTGATCGTGCCGGGCGTCATGTCGCTGCCGGTCGGCTGGAACCCCAGGAATGTATTGCCGCCGACCTCGAAGGCATAGGCCCCTCCGGTCGATACACCGCCATCCGCGTCGGTGCCGCGGGCAAAGTCACCCGAGGCAAAGCTGCCGCCAAAGCTTGTGGCGCCCTCGGACAGGCCCGAAACGCGCCAGATGTCCGAATCCAGCTGTCCTGCGCCGGGTGTCGGTGCGAAACCCGCGCCTCCGAAACCGTCGAAATTCTCGTTGAAATTGACCATCACGCGCCCCCACGTCTGTCTGTCGCTCATGGCGACCCAAAAAAGCTATTGCCCGGACGGAGCAGGGGGCTCCGGTCCCGGAAAATCGCTGTGTTCATGCTGCCATCTACAGCGACTTCGCGGCACAGAAAAAGTTAACGTTTTGTAAAAAGGACCGGCGTTGGGCGATGAAAGGAGGGGACCCGGATATAATTGCGCAAAAACTCAACAATGGCAGGCCCTTGTCCGTGACGCGCCGATGGGTGTTGGCATCCGGAACAGCCATTCTGATTTGGAATCAGTCGGGTGACGCGGGGGAAAGAGTGCGGGCGATTCCATTCTTTCCACATCGAAAACTGAAGCGCAGAGCGGTGGAGAATCCGCTTGGGCGTTAAGGGCGTGTTGAAGGATGCTGACCTAGGACGTGTTGACAAAAAGGATTCACAGTTCGGGCTGATCGTGATTCAAGCTGGTATCTGCGATGGAGACCCGCTTGGCACGAGACCTGTTGTCGGACGAGGAATGGGCGTTCTTTGAGCGTTTCATCCGGACAGTCCGCGCCCCGAACGGGCGCAAACCTACCAACCACCGCCTAGGGTCAGGACTCGTTCTCTCTCAAA
>NZ_JARAMO010000109.1:0-1115 GCF_028807275.1 Mameliella sp. AT18 | reverse complement strand
ACGATTACCGCCACCGGCGGCAGCGGGACCATCTCCTATACCGGCGGCACGGTCGCCGCCTCGTCGATCTGTACAGTCCAGGTGGATGTGACCGCGACCACCACCGGCCTGTTGAACAACACCTCGGGGGATCTCACCTCCAGCCTGGGCAACTCGGACAGTGCCTCGGACGCGCTGGCCGTCGTGCCGCCGCCCGCCTTTACCAAAGTCTTTGCACCGGACACCCTGGGTGCGGGCCAGGTCAGCACGCTGACCTTCACCATCGACAATGACCGCCCGGCGACGCTGGACGCCACCGGCCTGGCCTTCACCGACAACCTTCCGGCGGGCATGGTCGTCGCCTCCAGCCCGAATGTCGTGAACAATTGTTCGGGCACCGTGACCGCCAACGCGGGCAGCGGGTCGATCTCGCTGACCGGCGGCCAGCAGCTGGCGGGCGGTGCCTGTACCATCGCGGTCGACGTGGTTGCGGCCGCGGCCGGCAACTACACCAACACCAGCGGCGACCTGACCTCTTCGATGGGCAATTCCGGCCCGGCGACCGATGTCCTCTTCGTGATGCCGCAACCCGTCTTCGCCAAGAGCTTTGCCGACCCCGCCATCGCGCTGGGCTTTGAAACCACGCTGACCTTCACCATCGACAACAGCCCCTCGATCATCGACGCCACGGCGCTGGATTTCACCGACAACCTGCCCGCGGGCGTGCAGGTCGCGGCGACGCCGGCGGCCTCGACAACCTGTACCGGAGGCACCATCACCGCCACGGGCGGCGCGGGCACGATCAGCTACAGCGGCGGATCCATTGCCGCTGGGGCCACCTGTACCGTCGCGGTGAACGTGACCGGCACGGCAGTGGGCGCCCAGGTGAACACCAGCGGTGACCTGACCTCCTCGCTGGGCAACTCGGGCACCGCGAACGCGACCCTGACCGTCGTGCCGCAGCCCGTCTTCACCAAGGTCTTTGCCCCCGACACGATCAACCTGGGCCAGTCCTCGACCCTGACCTTCACCATCGACAACAGCGGTTCCATCCTTGACGCCAGCGGGCTCGAATTCACCGATCCGCTGCCGGCGGACCTGGTGGTGGCGGCGACGCCCAATGCCTCGACCACCTG
>NZ_JARAMO010000108.1:0-1495 GCF_028807275.1 Mameliella sp. AT18 | reverse complement strand
CGCGTGGCCAATGTCACCGGACTGACGGCGGACGACTTCGTGCTTTGATCCCCTCCCCACTGCCGGGTGACGTAAGACAGGCCCCTGCGGGGGCCTGTTCGGTTCCGGACGTTGGGGATTCGTGCCCGTTGCCCTATGATGGCACGCATTCACCAGTGCCCCCCTGCCCTTTCGCGCGCTCTGCTGGCGCATTTTTTTAAGGGGTCCTGCCACAAGGCCGGGCGCTCGAAGGGCGTTAGTCCCGGCATTTTTCAAGGGAACCGATCATGACACTAGTGTTTCAGAACGTAAGCCAGAACAGCGGCGTGACCGTCAACAACGGCGACACCCTGGCCATTCGCGATTTCGTCGACCTTTATTCGGCCGGAACGATTGTCACGCTGTCGAGCGGCACCAGCACAACCGGCGTTGTGAACGATGGCGATCTCTACGGCTATCTTGTCTTCAACGTGAATTCGGACCATTCACGGATCGTCAACAACGGCACTGTCTCGGCCATCATTTCCGACGGCAACACCGGCGAGGCTTTCAACCTTGGCGGGGCCGGAGGAATTCACAGACTGACGAACTTCGGCACCATCACCGCTCAGGGTTCCCTGCTGGCCACCTACGAGGCGACCGGGCCGGTCACCATCGTCTTTACCAACCACGGCGAGGCGTTCACGGATTCCCAGATCCTCACCACTCTGCGCGCGAACCTGAACAGCTTTTACCTGAACAATGCCGGATTCCTCGCCGGCGGCACATTGGACATGGCCGGGGGATTCCTGGCTCGGCTCATGAACACCGGCACGCTTCATTCCAGTTTCATCGACATGGATGCGACATCCGGCGCGACACTGGTCAATCACGGCATCATCGCCGATGAGAATGACCCCACGACGGTCCTGACCAGCAGCGTTGGAGACACCGTCGTCAACTCCGGCGTGATCACCGGGAACCTCAACCTGTTGAACGGCAACGACCGCTACGAAGCCCTGAACGCAGGCATCGTTTCCGGCGGTATCCAAGGCTCGAACGGCAACGACACGATTTCCGGCGGCAGCGGCGATGATAGCCTGGCCGGCGGCAACGACCAGGACCTGCTGGTGGGCCGGGACGGAGAAGACACGCTGGAGGGCGGTGCCGGGTTCGACACGCTGCTGGGCGGCAATGGCAACGATCTGCTGGACGGTGGCAATAACAACGACACGCTGAACGGCAACGCGGGCAACGACACGTTGAACGGTGGCTTCGGCAACGACCTTCTCGTCGGACAGCAGGGCGAGGACCTGCTCGAAGGCGGCCCCGGCAACGATACGATGGATGGCGGCGCGGACAACGACGTGCTCGAAGGCGGTGCGGACAACGACATCCTGCGCGGTCGGGCGGGCGAAGACGCCCTGGCCGGCGGCCTGGGAAGGGACCTGCTGACCGGCGGGCAGGATGCGGACATCTTTGTCTTCCGCAGCGCTGCCGAGACCGTGGTCGGCGCCAACCGCGACCAGATCCTGGA
>NZ_JARAMO010000092.1:0-6719 GCF_028807275.1 Mameliella sp. AT18 | reverse complement strand
CCCCGTCTCCCTGCGGTCGACTCCCCCGGAGGTATTTGAGGCCCAAAGAAACACCGGTCCGCGCCCATGTTTCTTTGGGCCAAAAATACCTCCGGGGTGAATGGCGCCGCAGGCGACAGAGGGGCAGCGCCCCTCCTGCCTTACTCCGCCGCCTTGGCCATCGGGTTGTTCGGATGCGTCGTCCAGTTGGCATAGTCGTCCGACACGGTCTTGCCCGTGCGCGGGTCGGTGCTGCCCGCCGCCATCCGCTCCATGGTGATGCAGTCCTCGACCGGGCAGACATCGACGCACAGGTTGCAGGCCACGCATTCCGCGTCGTTGACCTCGAAGACACGGCCTTCCTTCATCCAGATCGCCTGGTGGCTGGTGTCCTCGCAGGCGGCATAGCAGCGGCCGCACTTGATGCAGGCGTCCTGGTCGATCTTGGCCTTGGTGACGTAGTTCAGGTTCAGGTACTGCCAGTCGGTGACATTGGGCACCGCCTTGCCGATGAACTCGGAGGTCGAACGATAGCCCTTCTCGTCCATCCACTGGCTCAGCCCGCGCTTCATCTCTTCGACGATCCTGAAGCCATAGGTCATGGCCGCCGTGCAGACCTGCACGTTGCCGCAGCCCAGCGCCATGAACTCTGCCGCGTCGCGCCAGGTGGTCACACCACCGATGCCGCTGATCGGCAGGCCATGCGTTTCCGGGTTGCGCGCGATTTCCGAAACCATCGACAGGGCGATCGGCTTTACCGCCGGGCCGCAATAGCCGCCGTGGCTGCCCTTGCCGTCGATCGTCGGCTCGGGGGCGAAATTGTCGAGATCGACCGAGGTGATCGAGTTGATCGTGTTGATCAGGCTCACCGCGTCGGCGCCGCCGTTCTTCGCCGCCGCGGCAGGTTTGCGGATGTCGGTGATGTTGGGGGTCAGCTTCACGATCACCGGCTTGTCGTAGTACTGCTTGCACCAACGGGTGACCATCTCGATGTATTCCGGCACTTGGCCCACAGCCGAGCCCATGCCGCGTTCGGACATGCCGTGCGGACAGCCGAAGTTCAGTTCGATCCCGTCACAGCCCGTCTCCGCCACGCGCGGCAGGATCGCCTTCCAGCTGGCCTCTTCGCAGGGCACCATGATCGAGGCGATCAGCGCGCGGTCGGGGTAATCCGCCTTCACGCGCGCCATTTCCTCGAGGTTGGTTTCCAGCGGCCGGTCGGTGATCAGCTCGATGTTGTTGATGCCCAGCACCCGCCGGTCGGCGCCGTAGACGACGCCGTAGCGCGGGCCGTTCACGTTCACGACGGGTGGGCCCTCTTCGCCGAGGGTCTTCCAGACCACACCGCCCCAGCCCGCCTCGAAGGCGCGGCGGACGTTGTATTCCTTGTCGGTCGGCGGCGCCGAGGCCAGCCAGAAGGGGTTGGGCGAGGTGATGCCCAGGAAATCGGTTGTCAGATCAGCCATGTCTCGTCTCCCGTTTGGGGTGAGGCGTCGGGCGGGGGTCAGCCCGCCGTCGCCATCAGCGTCGCGTGAATGTCCTCTGCGGCGTCGCGGCCCTCGGCCACGGCGACCACGGTCAGGTCCTCGCCGGGCGTGCAGTCGCCCCCGGCCCAGACCCCCGGAACCGATGTCCGCCCGGCGCCTGTCACCTTGACCTTGCGGCCCTCCAGGTCCAGCCCGTCGACCGGCGACAGGGTCTGGCCGATGGCGCGGAATACCTGGTCGGCGGGCAGGCGGATGGTTTCGCCCGTGCCCTGCAGCTTGCCGTCCACCAGTTCGGTGTATTCCAGCTCGATCTCGCGCACCGCGCCGTTGCCGTGCATGGCGACAGGCATCACGTTGAACATCAGCCGCACGCCTTTGGACGCCGCCAGGTCCTGTTCAAATCCGCTGGCTGGCATTTCCTCGCGCGCGCGGCGATAGGCCAGCGTCACGGTCTCGGCGCCCAGCAGTTTCGACTGCACGGCGGCATCCACGGCGGTCATGCCGCCGCCGATCACCACCACGTTGCGGCCCACCGGCAGGGCGGCCAGGTCGTCGCTCTGCCGCAGGTCGGAGATAAAACGCACCGCGTCCTCGACCCCGGCCTTTTCGCCGCCCTCGATCTCCAGCAGGTTTACCCCGGCCAGGCCGACGCCCAGGAAAACCGCGTCGAAATTCTCGCGCAGCCCGTCGAGGGACACTTCGACCCCCAGCGCGTTGCGGTACTCGATGGTGATGCCGCCGATGCCCAGCAGCCAGTCGACCTCGCGCGCGGCATAGCCGTCCACGGTCTTGTAGGCGGCGATGCCGTATTCGTTCAGCCCGCCGGGCCGGGGCCGCGCCTCGTAGATGGTGACCGCGTGGCCCTTCATCGCCAGCCGGTGCGCGCAGGCCAGTCCCGCGGGGCCGGCGCCCACTACCGCCACGCGCTTGCCGGTGTCGGGGGCGCGGTCAAAGGGGTGGCCCTGCCGCGTCATCAGCGCATCGGTGGAATAGCGTTGCAGCCGCCCGATCTCGACCGGCTTGCCCTCGGCGGTCTCGCGCACGCAGGCCTCTTCGCACAGCGTTTCCGTGGGGCAGACCCGGGCGCACATGCCGCCCAGGATGTTCTGTTCGAAGATCGTCTTGGCCGCCGCCTCCGGCTGGCCGGTGGCGATCTGACGGATGAACAGCGGGATGTCGATTTCGGTGGGGCAGGCGGTCACGCAGGGCGCATCGTGGCAGAAATAGCAGCGATCTGCCGCCACCGCTGCCTCGTGCGGGTCGTAAGGCGCGTGAAGATCCTCGAAGTTACGAGCCAACTGATCCTGGCTGAGGCGCCCGGACTGGATGCCGGGGGTCTGCGGGCTGGTCATGGCCTCTCCCTGTTTTTTCCTGTTCTATGGACTCAGCCTGCCACAGGTCGGAATTTTATCAAACGGTAAAATTCTGCCCCGGCCAGAAACCCGCTGTTTTCCCGCCCTCTGCCCACCCGCGCAGCAAAAAGGGGGCCGTCCGGCCCCCTTGTCTTCGGCAGGTCGCCCGGCTGGTCAGGCGCCGGGCACCAGAACCAGCTGCACGCGGCGGTTTTCGGCGGCATCCGGAAAGCGTGCATTCTTGAGATAGTCAAAGCCCACGCCCACCGCCTCGATCTGGCCGGTGCCCAGGCGCATGGTGCTCTGGACATAGCGCGCGACGGCATTGGCCCGGCGCTGCGACAGCGCCTTGTTGTAGGCCGCGCCGCCCACCGCGTCGGTGTGGCCGATGAAGATCAGCTTGCTGTCCTTCAGCCGCGGATCGCTGAGCGCATTGGCCAGGGTCGACAGTTTCGCCATCGCCTGCGGCGTCAGCGCGTCCGAATCGTAGGCAAAGAGCACCTCGAGGTCGATGGTCGGCAGTGGTTCGGGCTTTTTCGTGCGGTCCTCGATGGCGATGGCCACGCCGGCCCGGGCCGGCGTGGCCGAGGCCGGCGGCTTGGGCTTGCGCTCGACCACGCCCAGGTTGACCACGTCGTCCAGCGTGAACTTGGCCCCGCCGCCGAATTCGGCGTTGTCGCAGGCCGACGGATCGACAAGGCAATCGCGCATCTCCGCGGCGGCGGCATCCGGCTTGGGCGGATCCCCGAGAGAGAAACTGTCCAGCGTCACGGTCGACTGGGCGAAGGCCACGCCGGGCAGGACCAGCGCGGCGGCGAAAAGGGGAAGGATCGTCTTGGGCATGGCAATATCCAGCGTTGGTCAGAAGGAAAGCAGGTATTTCTGCACGATTGCCAGCTGCACCCGGCTGAGTGTCGTGCCCGGGCCAGGGCGGCAAGGATCAGAATGGGAAATGAACGGTGCATCGCGGCCCCCGGAAAATATGGGGACAAGATACCCGAAATCCCCTGCTTTTTCCACTTACCGCATTTTTTCCAAGCGCGCAGGTAGGGATTTGCTATGCTTCCCACGGATTTGTCTGACCAGAGGATTGCCATGCCCCGCGTTGTCCGCCCGTTTGCCGCTGCCTCTGCCGTGGCGCTCTGCCTCCTGCCCGCAAAGGCCCCGGCCCAGGACGGGATCCAGAAGGAACTGGCCATCGAGGGCTACAACAACGAGGCGATCTATACCTACGCCGAAAGCTCGGACTTCCGCAGGCTGGGCCGGGGCGTCGGCAAGCTGCAGATCCGGACCGACGCGGGCGAAAACCCCTGCACCGCCTTTCTGGTGGATGCCACCCATATCCTGACCAACTACCATTGCATTCCCGGCGTGCTGGAAGACCCGCGCATCGGCGCCACGGAAATCACCTCGGTCACCTGGATCGCCGGGTTCGTCGAGCCGGGCCGGGACGAGGAAACCGCGCGTTTCACCGTCAACCCGGTCCCGGTCGAAAGCTCGGCAGAACTGGACTATTCCGTGCTCGAGGTGACGGGCGTGCCGACCGACCGCTTTCCGCCCTTGCCGCTGTCCGATGCCCCGCCGGTCGAGGGGATGCCCTTCTGGATCATCGGCCACCCGATGGGCAAGTCGCAGCACATCAGCCGCGAGGGCTGCCGCGCCGCGCGTCCGCCGCTGGAAAAGGCGCCCGAGGCCCAGTCGGGTCAGCGGGTGCGCCATACCTGCGATACGCTGGGCGGCAATTCCGGCTCTCCGATCATCGACAGTTCCGCCCGCCAGGTGATTGCCCTGCACAACTCCGGCAACCGCAATGTGGGCATCAATTACGGCATCCCGATGGCCGAGATCCTTGGCCGTTCGAAGGTCCTGAAACCCGCGGCTGCTCCGACGCCCAAACCTCTGCCGATGCTCATGTCGGCCTTTCCCGCCAGTCTTGGCGTAGGTGGGGAACTGTCGCTGGTGGCCGACATGCCCGCCGACTGCACGCCGGCCTTTGTCGACATCTCTCCCAGCCTGCAACTGACGCCGATCCCGCTGGAAGTCTTCGAGAAGGTCGATCTTGGTCCCGGCCAGACCCGCTACCAGGTCACCCCGACCAGCCGCTATGCCGTCGTGGTGCAGGAACAGGACGAAAAGGGCGAACACCGCATCGGCTATCTCTGCAGCAGCAGCGGCGTCAGCGATGCCGAACAGTTGAAATCGGCACTGCGGCTGGTGGTGGCCGACCTGAACAAAGGGCAGCTTTCGGGCAAGGTCACGGTCGATGGCGGTACCGTCGACTACGCCTTCAAGAGCTACGTGATCGAGTGATGCGGATGGTACGCGCGGTCCTCGCCGCGACCCTGACCCTGGTCGGCAGCGCCGCCCTTTCAGCGGAGATCACCCTGCGCGACGACCTGCGTCCGCGGCTGTCGCAGCTCTGGCCGATCTACGGCGAGGAAACGAACACTGGCCGCAACCGTCCCGTGGTCCTTCCGGCGGGTGAAGAAGATGGATACTATCCCAACGGTCTTCGGATCATCTCGGTCTCGGGTGTGATAGAACCCGGCGATGCCGAGCGGCTTGCCGCGATGATCCGGGTAGCGGTCCCTGTTCCAGAATTTGTCATCGTCTTCGACAGCCCAGGCGGCAATTTCGCGGAAGGGGTCAAGATCGGTCGCCTGCTGAGCCACTATCGTGAGGGAAATGCTGCTCCGAAGCTGCATGGCGTGATCGTCCTTGACGACGCGGAGTGCATGTCCGCCTGCGCCGTGGCATTCACCTTGGCCGCCAAGCTACGCGATTCCGGTCGGTCGGTGCGCTATGTCGAACAGGGGGCGCAGCTGGGCTTTCACATGCCGTACGTCCCGGTGGACCAGCAAGATCGCCAGACTGAAATCGTTGCCGCGATGGACCTCACCTATCAGATCATGTCGGAATACATTCGGTTGATCGGCAACGGCATCGCGCCCTCGGCGTTGGTGCAGAATGCGCTTCACTACCGCCGCCCCGACGCGTTCTTTCTGTTGCGTGGGGGGCTGGTGACGCGGTTCATGGACTTTGTCCCGGTCGCGGGGCCGAAGGGCGGCACGGCACTTGCGCTTTCTGGCCTGACCCAGCGCGACGCGCTCAACATGTGCCAGTATCTGACCTATTCGCAGGGGCGCGACATGATCGCCGCCGAGTACGAGTTCTGGCCGGTCGACATAGGCAGCGAATTTCCCGATGACACCCCGCTCAAGACCCTTTTCGAAAGATACGGCGATCGCCGGCTGGCCAATGACGGGTGCAGTATCGAGTGGCAGCAGGGCGATATACTGGGCATTGCCGCCTTCGGTGACTGTGGCCGCCGGTCCACCGGCAGCGGATGGTGTGCGGCGCCGCGAAACAACAACGGTTACACCCAGCACCGGGGCGACCTTCCGCGCGCCACTGGCGCCCTGCTTGGGGACAGCCTCGGCTGTCACGGCGGAAACCTGACCACCCGCTATTACCGCTGGGACGCGGGCAACCGGTTCTTCGAAGAGGAAGACCCCGAGGCCTACAGCTGGGTCGGAGAACTCCATGACGCGCCCGAAGCGCCGATCCTGTCGATGGACTGGTCCGGCGCGCGGCTCGAAACGAATCTCAACATTCGCAGCGCGCCCCGCGGCGACCGTCTCGCCCGCTGGTCCGAGGGCACCCCGGTCGAGGTGCTGGACTGCACCCTTTCCGCGGACGGGCAGGGGGTCTGGTACCAGGTCCGCGGCGAGGGGCAGACCGGCTGGGCCAGCGCCCGCTACGTCGGGGTGCCGGCGCTTGCGGGATGGGATCTGATGATCCGGCCGGTCGGTTTCGAATAGGCGGGCAGGAGGCGGGTTAACGAAACCTGACCGCTTTGTACGAAATGCTGGAATCGCCGTACGTTTTGTACAAAACGTAC
>NZ_JARAMO010000107.1:0-2724 GCF_028807275.1 Mameliella sp. AT18 | reverse complement strand
CTGGAGATCGCTGACATCTTTCGCGCCCATGGTCCTGCGTGGCGGCAGGCCAATGCGGGGCATGTCAGCTTCTCCCAACTGAAGGTGATGTCAGCCATCGAAACCTGCCGGACCGAGGCGCTCGGCGGGCTTGTGGCGGGCTGCGCCAAGTGCGGCCACCATCACATCGCCTACAATTCCTGCAAGAACCGGCACTATCCGAAGTGCCAGGGGCCTGCGGCGCGCGTCTGGATGGCGGCGCGCGCAGAGGACCTGTTGCCCGTGGAGTATTTCCACATCGTCTTCACCCTCCCGGCGGAGATCGCGCAGATCGCGTTCTGGAACAAGAAGGCGGTCTATGGCCTGCTGTTCCGCGCGCCCGCGGAAACGGTGATGACTTTTGCAACCGATCCCAAGCGCCTCGGCGCCAGGATCGGCATGACCAGCGTCCTGCACACCTGGGGATCGGCCCTGACCCATCACCCCCACATCCACATGATTGTGCCGGACGGAGGCCTGTCGCCGGATGGCACCCGATGGGTCGCCTGCAAGCCGGGGTTCTTCTTGCATGTCCGCGTGCTGTCCCGCCTGTTCCGGCGGCTTTTCCTCGACGGGCTGCAGGCCCTGCACCGGGCCGGGGAACTGGACGTCTACGGCGACCTCCAACGGCTGGCACATGCGGATGCCTTTGCCGCCTGGCTCGCACCGTTCCGAAAATCCGAATGGATGGTCTACGCCAAACCGCCCTTTGGCGGCCCCGAGGCAGTGCTCGCCTACCTCAGTCGATACACCCACCGTGTCGCGATCTCCAACACCCGCCTGATCAGCGCCGACGCCGAGACTGTCGCGTTCCGCTGGAAGGACTACCGCATCAAGTCTGGTAACCGGCAAAGGGCATGCGCCTGTCCACGCCGGAGTTCGTCCGCCGATTCCTGATGCACGTGCTCCCGGACGGCTTCCATCGCATCCGGCACTACGAACTGCTGGCCAGCGCAAAACGCAAGGCCACCATCGACCGCATCCGCGACCTGCTCGGGCAGCGTACACCCGAACGGGAAGCCCAGGACACGAGGGAGCCCGCACCTCTCACCCTGCGTGAACCGTGCCCATGCTGCGGCGGCCCGACGCGCATCATCGAGATCGTCCGCCGCGGCCAGAAACCGATGTCGCGCGCCCCACCACGGGAGCAGGCCGCATGACGAAGCGCCCGTCACTGTCACCAACACCACTCCGGTTCTTGCACTCGTCCCGAACTGGTAAAGTGCGGGACTTTGTGATCATCGATTGCCGCCCGGTGACGTCCGCTATTCGACGTTCGGCAGTTATGCAGTAAGATTACTGCGCTTGACATGCCGCAATCTTACTGCATATAGAGCGCATGACAGATGACCAGCTAGACCTAATCTTCAAGGCTCTTTCAGACAGCACCCGGCGTCGCATCATCGACCATCTGAGCAAAAGGCCAGCTCAATCGTTGTTCGAGGTGTGCGCAGCTTCGGTTGCAGAGGATGGGATTGCTTTGTCCCGACAAACAGTCTCCCAGCATCTCACCGTCTTAGAGAAAGCGGGACTGATTGAGATCGAATGGAAGGGGCGAACTAAAGCGCATTCTTTGAGCGTCAGCGAAGACCACATCGCGGCGGCATCATGGCTTGCGAAATACAAACCGAAAGGAACCAAGACGTGAAAATCTATGTCACAAGCGTCTTTGTTGACGACCAAGACAAGGCCGAAAGATTCTATACCGAAGTGCTCGGCTTTAAAGTCAAGCAAAACATTCCATTGGGCACCAATCGCTGGCTGACGGTTGTTTCAGAAGAAGACCAAGATGGAACAGAGTTGCTGCTTGAACCAAGCGACCACCCCGCCACGAACCCGTTCAAGGAAGCGCTCGTTGCCGATGGTATCGCCGCCCACTCATTTCAGGTGCAAGACCTCGATGCCGAGTGGAAGAAACTGACCGACCGAGGCGTGGAGTTCACCACCGAACCAATGGACGCGGGCGCAGTTCACATGGCTGTTTTTGATGACACCTGCGGCAACCTGATCCAGTTAATCCAGATGAAAGACGCCTAGACGGCCACAATACTTGGCCGGAAGGTAGGGGAAGCTGCCGTTCGGCCAATGCGCGGCATTTTGTGGGAATGGGCTCGAAGCAGACCTGCGGCGGCGCGGCAGGCCCCTCGCTCTAGCGCACCAGGCCTGCGGGCGCTTCCGGCCCGAAGCTGACCTTCGAGACAAGCGTGACGAAAGGCTGGTGTGCTTAGCACTGCTGCCGTTCCACGATAGTCGCATCCGCTGCTGAAACCGTGTTCATGGTTGGAACAGGCCCGGTCACAGGCTTCGTCCTGAGCAGTTGGCAGGTAGGCATGAGCAACTTCACATGTAGGTCTTGATCGACACCACGCTTCTCGCTTTGCCGTTGTTGAACTCGAAAACGTGGCAGAAAGGACGCTTCAATCCATCGGACAGAGTTCTTTCCCCGCTGGCCATGCCGACCTTACCATGTGCGATCGCGTGCTCGACCATGATCTTCATCGGCAGACGGGTGGAAGACAACGCCTGGAGGACCGCAGCTTGCCCCTCGACCGTCTCTGTCGAAGTCCGGGTCCACGTGACCTCTGGATCAAAGATTTCGGCAGAGGCGACGCCGGTCTCCAGGGCAATCGCGATGTCCTGCACGAATGCATTCTTGGGGGAGTTTCCGCAGTCCGCGCTCCCGATGATCTCCGTCGGGCCCAAAGT
>NZ_JARAMO010000106.1:0-1433 GCF_028807275.1 Mameliella sp. AT18 | reverse complement strand
CCGGGCGCGGAGCCCTCAAATTGCTCAAGTGCGCGGCGCGCTTGCTGTGGCGTCTGGTTGCCCAAGGATGAGTGTGGCCTGACCGTGTTATAGTCGTAGCGCCACAGGGCCAGCTTGCGCCGCGCATCATCCAGGCTGTCGAATATCTCCTCGTTCAGCAGCTCGTCCCTGAGGCTGCCGTTGAAGCTCTCGATGAAGGCGTTCTGCTGCGGTTTGCCCGGATCGATGTAGTGCCACGGCACCTCGTTCTCGTCGGCCCATTTCAGGATGGCCCGACTGGTGAACTCAGTTCCATTATCGCTGACAATGCAGCCGGGCTTGCCGTAAAGCCGGATCAGGGCACTGAGTTCCCGGGCGACCCTTGCGCCGGACAGGCTGGTGTCAGCGACAAGACACAGGCATTCCCGAGCGCAGTCATCGATCACCGCCAGGATCCGGAACTTCCGCGAGGCGCCGAAGCTGTCGGATACGAAGTCCAGCGACCAACGAGCATTAGGATACGCCGCAACTGGCAGCGGCACTCTGGTGCCACGCGCCCGTTTCCGGCCTCGCCGTCGCTTCACGGACAAACCCTCTTCCCGGTAGATGCGATACAGCTTCTTGGGGTTCATGGTCATGCCCTTGCGCTCCAGCAGCACGCCGATCCGGCGGTAGCCGAACCTGCGCCTTTTGGCGGCGATCTCCTGCATCTCCTTGCGGATCTCAGTACAGTCCGGCGGGCGTTCACGCCGGACTGTCTTTGGATCGACACCAACCAGCTTGCAGGCTCTGCGCTGCGAGATGTCATGATCCCGCATCACCCGGAGCGCCGCATCTCGCCGCTTGGTCAATGTCGTCAGTTCTTTCCCAGCAGGTCTTTCAGGACAACGTTGTCGAGCATGGTGTCGGCCAACAGGCGTTTGAGTTTGGCATTCTCGTCTTCGAGAGCCTTCAGCCTTGCCGCCTCGGACGCTTCCATCCCGCCATATTTGGACTTGAGCTTGTAGAACGTCGCTGTGCTCAGCCCGTGCCTGCGGCATACCTCCGCTGTCGGCATCCCCGCTTCCTGTTCCTTGATCATCCCGATGATCTGCGCCTCGGTGAAACGGCTCTTTCTCATAAGTCTGCTCCTTCAGAGTTGGCGCAGACTCTACATTAAGGTGAGGGATTTCGCGGGGCGCAGGTCACCCCGCAAGAGAGCCACGGCTTGCTGCGTGACCAGATCCTGCGCTGCTGCCAGTGTCGACGTTGCCGCCATGTCGGCGCCTCTGACATGCATCGGTTCTACGATACGGGGGCTGATGCTCTTTGGGGGACCCGGACGGATTGAGCGCAAATGGTCTACCACACATTCGCGTTTTGTTTCCGATATGTCCGAAGGTCCTGCCGCACAAGAATCGCATTTCAATTCATGTGCTTGACGATGGATTTGCAATCCGCTGCGTCACCACTCC
>NZ_JARAMO010000105.1:0-1322 GCF_028807275.1 Mameliella sp. AT18 | reverse complement strand
ACCGGGCTGACGGCGGATGATTTCGTGCTCTAGGCTAGAACCGGCCCTTGCGGCACAAAAACATTGACGGATGGTTAATCCGCGGCGAGACTCCGCGCCGGAGCAACATTTGTGTTCCGGAGATTTTTTCGATCCCTTTCGACCTTTTTTTCAGGAGACTTCAAATATGGCAGATTTCGGACTTGGCGCGTTTTCGACTACTGCGCGCACCCTCGACGGCAGCCAATCCGGCTTTCTCGACCGCGACGGAACTCTCTACGTTGACGGCGACGCCGCCGTCACCGCCACAACCGGCACAAACTGGCTGAGCAACCACGGCTTTATCTATGCCTGGGGGGCCGGGCATCAGGCGGTCGATGCAAACGGCTCGGTCTTTGAACTGCTCAATGGAGTCGATGGGGTCATTGACGCCGAAAACCCGTCGGACGGTACCGTGGACATCGACGTCACGATCTCGGCGAATGTGGTCAACCACGGAACCATCCATTCGATGAACAACCACGCCATCAACTTTCAGGACAGCGATGGCGCCGCCCGGTTCAACCTGGTCAATACCGGCAGGATCACCAGCAACGATGGCACCGCCGTGGATGTCGATACCGGCAACACCTACATGTACCTGAGCAATTCCGGGTTCATTTCGGGTGAGAGCAACGGCCTTGTCCTCACTGCCGACATCGGCAATATATCGACCCAGGTGCTCAACAACACCGGCATCATCGAAGGCCTGGAGGGAACCGCGATCAGCTTCTCCTTCGGCACTGACAGCAATTTCCATCTCAGCAACTCCGGCACGATCAGCGGCTGGAACGGTGCCCTCAGAACGTCTCGGGACACCGATGTCCGGATCCTGAACTCCGGCCTGCTCGAGGCGCGTGGCTTCGGCGGAGCGATCGACCTGGACGGCGGCGATGACGTGATCATCAACACCGGCACGATCCAGGGCGATATCTACCTGCGGTTTGGCGCCGACTACCTCGACAACAACGGCGGCGTGATCAACGGCGCCGTTGATGCGGGCGCCGGCAACGACACGCTGGCTGGCAGCGACAACTCGGATGATTTCTCCGGCGGCACCGATGACGACACCATCGTCGGCCGTGGCGGCGACGATCTGCTGAAAGGGGACGACGGGAACGACTTCATCCTCGGCGGTGCCGGCAACGACGACATCGAGGGCGGCATCGACAATGATACCGTCAACGGCAACGCAGGCGACGACACCATCCTGGGCGATGACGGCAACGACCTGCTGGTCGGCCAGGACGGCAGCGATTTCCTCGACGGCGGTGCCGGGCTCGACACGATGGACGGCGGCAACG
>NZ_JARAMO010000104.1:0-1303 GCF_028807275.1 Mameliella sp. AT18 | reverse complement strand
GATCGAGATCGACCCGATGATCACGCACAAGCTGACCCTGGACGAGATCAACCACGGCTTTGACCTGATGCACGAGGGCAAGTCGATCCGCGCCGTCGTCGAGTTCTGATAGATGGAAATCGTCTCGGAAAACCGGAGCTTTGGCGGCGTGCAGGGCGTCTACAAACATTCGTCGAACACCTGCGGCTGCGAGATGACCTTTGCCGTCTACCTGCCGCCGCAGGCGCAGGAGGCGCCGGTGCCGCTGCTGTGGTACCTGTCCGGGCTGACCTGCAACCACGAAAACGCCATGACCAAGGGCGGGTTCCAGGAACACGCGGCGCGGCACGGGCTGGCGGTGGTCTTTCCGGATACCTCGCCGCGTGGCGCGGGCGTGGCCGACGACGAGGCCTATGACCTGGGGCAGGGCGCTGGGTTCTACGTGAACGCCACGCGCGACCCCTGGCGGCAGAACTTCCGGATGTATGACTACATCCTGACGGAACTGCGCGCCGAGGTGCTGGAGAACCTGCCGGTGCAGGACCGCCACGGCATCACCGGCCATTCGATGGGCGGGCATGGCGCGATCACGATGGCGGTGCGCAATCACGGCATGTTCGAATCCCTGTCCGCCTTTGCCCCGATCGCCAACCCGACACGGTCCGACTGGGGCCGCAAGCAGTTGAGCGCCTACCTGGGCGACGACGAAAGCGCCTGGTCCCAGCATGATTCGGCCCTGTTGCTGGACGAGTTCGGATGGAAAGGCGATCTGCTAGTGGACCAAGGTGCTAGCGACCAGTTCCTTGACCTTTTGAAACCGGAAGTACTTGCTGACAGTATGGCGCGTCGGCGCCAGCCCGGTCAGGTGCGGATTCACAAGGGATACGATCATTCGTATTTCTTCGTGAACTCCTTTGCCGGAGACCATGTGGCCTGGCATGCCGAGCGGCTGAACTGAAAAGACCACCGGAGAGATACATCCAATGATCAAGAAAATCCTGTCTGTCACCTGCCTGACCCTTCTGCCCGTCGTGGCATCCGCCGAAAGCCACGCGATGGCCGGCGACGCCGAGGCCGGCGAAAAGGTGTTCCGCAAGTGCAAGGCCTGCCACCAGGTCGGCCCCGACGCCAAGAACCGCGTCGGCCCGATCCTGAACGGCATCGTGGGCCGCACCCCGGCCTCTGTCGAGGGCTTTGACTATTCGGACGTGCTGCAGGGCCTGGCGGACGAGGGCAAGACCTGGACGCCCGAGGAGCTGGCGGCCTTCCTGGAAAAGCCCCGCGACTATGCCAAGGGCACCAAGATGGCCTTTGCCGGCCTGCG
>NZ_JARAMO010000103.1:0-2968 GCF_028807275.1 Mameliella sp. AT18 | reverse complement strand
CCGCTGCGTCACCACTCCGCCAACTCGCCTTATCAATGGCTTACGCCATTTGTGGTGCGGCGCTCCACACGCCTTGCCGCACTTTCTATTTTCGTTCTGTTCTGTTCGCAAGCCGAAAATCATCCTCGACGGCTCTGCGCTTCACGCGCTCTGACACGCTGGCGGACATGCCGCGTGTAGTGCTGGACCATCCGGGCGCTCTGGCCCGTGACAGCGGCGATCTGGTCGTCATCGCACCCGGCCAGCAGCAGCTCGACGGCGGCTGTGTAGCGCAGGGCGTGCAGGTCGTAGGCTTGCGCTCCGATGGCATCCCTGGCCGCGCGCATGGCGTCCGAGGCGCCTCGATATTCCCACTGCCCGGGCCGCTTGGTCTTGCTCATGTCCTTGGTCAGGATGAACAGGCCGCGACGCTCTGTTGCGGCCAGTGAAGCCGAGAGGTGCGGCGTCATGGGCAGGTACAGGGGCTTGCCGGTCTTGTCCTGCGTCACCCGGATTTCGTCGCCCTCGATGTGACCCCACTGCATTTTCAGAACGTCGCCGATCCGCTGGCCGGTGCCCAGGCACAATTCAAACAGCGTGCGTTCGCGCGTGCCGTAGGGATAGGCCTTGCGGAATGCCGCGACCTTGGTATCCGGCCACGGCTCGCGGTCCTTCTTTTCGTATTTCAGCGACTTGAGGCCCTTGGCCGGGTTTTCCTCTGCCTTGGTCAGCAGGCCTATGTCCTTGGCATGCTCCATCACGATGGACAGGACGCGGGTGCGGTAGTTGGCGAAATGAGCGCTCTTCGCATCCGCCCATGCGTCCCGCCATTTGATGACGTGGTGACGCTCGACCTGGCGCGGCGCCAAGTGTCCCAGCTTGTCCTCGAAATAGGGCAGGTGCTTTTCGTAATCGTCGCGGGTGCGGCGTTTCAGGTCGCGGTACTTCGGTGTTGCACGGTACGCCCGGATCACCGCGGCGATGTCCTTGCCGCCCCTGACCGGTGCCGGGCCGTTCAGCAACCGTTCGCGTTCCTGGTGCAGGGCAAACGGGATCTCCGCACCCTCCGGGAACTGGGTTTCAAGCCGGAATTCCACGATCCTGCCGCCGTATCGTTTCCGGAACAGAAGGACGCCGTCGCGCTTGCGGCGGTGGATATAGCTGGGGAGGTCGCGTCCTTTGGTCATGGGTCTATCAGATCGGCAGGGTTGGTGTTCTCATGAGGCTGTTGTGGGGCGAGTTTGTAAACCCATGCGCCATCGGGACCGCGTTCGACCGTGATGGCCACGCGCTCCTGGCGTGCCACCTGCGCCGCCTCCCGCAGGGCGCGCTCTGATAGAGGGCGGGGGGAGGTCATTGGGCGTCGTCCTTGCGCTCAAACGACTTTACGACCCAGCGATACGGAAGGACTGAGACGAGCCAAGAAGGCAGCGGATGCAGCCAATCCGGTGCCTCGTATAGGGCATTGCCAAGGCGCGTCAGTTCGAGTTTCCACGCCATCACCCTTCCCCCTTCTCGATAGCTGCGAGGATGGCGTCTGCCACCTCTCTGCATGTCCTGTACGCCCACCTGCATTCTACAACCCCCGCCGCCTCCCGCATCCCATCGGCCCGCGCCTGGGCGAGCTGGGCTTCGAGGGTGGCTATGCGGGCGCGCCAATACTTGTCCGCGCTCTCGTGAATATCGGCATCGACATAGCGATGAAATTCTCGGTCTCGCTCTTTGTCACCCTCCCATCGTGGAACAGTGCCCCATTCCGATAGGACCGCAGTCACAACACCTTGGTCGTGCTCTTCGCGCTCGGCCATCCAGATTTCGCGCGGCCAGTTCAGGTCGTCACTCATGTGCGCTCTCCCGGCATCCCGTCATGGGTCACGCCGTCCAGCGTTCGACCGGCGCGCTTCTTGCCGATGCGAAACATGGTCTGGCGGGTGGCGGCGAAGTTCTGCTGGACGGGATGCACCCATCTGTCCGCATCATCAAAACAGCCGAACGCGCTGCCATCGATGTCATCGCCCATGCCGTCGCCGGGGTGCCACTCGCCCCACTGCTTGAAATGGAACGGCACGTCAGCAGACGCGCACTGGTCGCGCAGGACTCGGAACCAGGCAGGATTGCTGGGCCGGGCGCCGGCGCCGCTCTCGCCGCCTGCGATGACCCAATGGATCTTGCCAGTGCGGTAGTATTCATCCGGGCCGTCCGGATCGCTGGGGTCGCAGGCGATACCGCGCAAAGCGGAAATGTCATGACCACGGTGATCCGTTACCAGTAGATTCACCGGCCCCAGCAGCGGCTCGCAGGACAGGAACCGGACATGGGCAGGTGTTGCCAGCAGGTCGGGGATCCGTTCATCTGCGCGAGCCTGATCCTCGACAGAGACGCCCATCCATACGTTCGGCAGAGGCCAGCGCGGCACTGTGCCATTCGCCGGGCCGTGGTCGCGCGCATTGCTTGGGTTGGACCATCCGTTGATATAGTTCGCGACCCAGACATCGGCCTCATCTCCGAACCGTGCTCCCGCTGCGCCAGACAACCGCTCGGCCGCCCCGTCGTGGGTCAGTTTCAGCATGTATTCCTGCATCCGCGCCGACCTCTTGGTGAGCACCTGGAAGTTGTGCTGCGGGGTTAGTGCCATGACGGCGAATATCGCGTCGATCCAGTCGTCGGGCACGTCCTCGTGGAAAAGGTCGCCGTGGGCGCAGACAAAGACGTTGCGGCCCCGGCGCCAGTGGATCGGCTGTTCCAGCCATTGGTCGTTCAGCCGCACCTTGCCGTTCCAGACGGGACCGGCGCGGCTGCTATCGGTCAGCCCGGCCCGGCTGGGGTGGTTGCGCAGACGGGTGCCTGCCAGCTTCATGGCGTAGCAGTTGGTGCAGCCCGGCGAGACCACGCTGCACCCGGTGATCGGGTTCCATGTGGCATCCGTCCATTCGATCTTGCTGTGCTCAGCCATTGTCGGCCCTCATCTGTTGCAGGGTGTCGGTCATCT
>NZ_JARAMO010000102.1:0-1454 GCF_028807275.1 Mameliella sp. AT18 | reverse complement strand
GTTGGTTCAAATCCAGCTCCCGCTACCAAGTTTCTAAAAAGAGGCTCACAACAAGGTGGGCCTTTTTGCACAGTGGATATTAATTTTCTGTGCAATAATTGGGGCGATTACGCCCTTTTTTATTGGCTATCGTGTAGTGTCGGTGTGAGCCGGATACGGTGAAAATCAAAGTGTCATGTTCCACTACTACTATAGTTTGTATTGGCTTGTAGTGGTCTGTTTCGGCCATTGAATCGCACAAAAATGACGAGAGTAAATGAAGCTATCAAATAAAACTCAAGCACTCCAAGACTTAATTGCTCCTGCAGTGCAAGCCTGTGGTGTTGATCTTTGGGGGATTGAATTTCTTCCTCAAGGAAAACGTTCTTTATTACGCATTTATATCGACAAAGCGGTCGACGAAAATGCAGAGCCCATCATCAATGAAGATGGTGAAGAAGAGCAGGGCCGTGGCATCGGCGTACAAGACTGTGTACGCGTGACTCAGCAAGTTGGCGCAATGATGGATGTCCATGATCCAATTTCAGGTGAATATGCACTTGAAGTGTCATCTCCGGGTTGGGATCGTCCATTTTTCCAACTTGAACAATTCCCTGCATATATTGGTCAACAGATCGCTTTCCGTTTGATCAGTGCGGTCGATAACCGTCGTAAATTCCAAGCTAAATTGGTTGCTGTAGATGTTGAAGCTGAAATGATTCAAGTCGAAGTGGAAAAGCAACAGGTGCTTGAAATCGATAGTAATAATATTGATAAAGCCAATTTGGTCTATCAAGATTAATTCATTTAATAAATAAGAATCTGAACGAATAGGTGGCTTATGGCACGTGAAATTCTTACCGTAGTTGAAACGGTTAGTAATGAAAAAGGTGTACCTCGTGAAGCGATTTTCGAAGCCTTAGAACAAGCGCTTGTTGCAGCGACTAAAAAGAAATTTTACGAAGGAACAAACTCTGAAGAAGCTCAGCTTCGTGTAGAGATTGATCGTAAAACGGGCGAATACAGCACTTTCCGTCAATGGGAAGTGGTTGCGGATGAAGATCATGAAATGCCAGCATGTCAAGATGCGATTTCTGATGTTGATCCTGCACAATGGTCGATTGGTGATATTCGTGAGCTTGAAGTGCCTTCAATTGACTTCGGTCGTATTGCGGCGCAAATTGCAAAACAAGTGATTGTTCAAAAGATTCGCGAAGCTGAACGTGCGCTGATTGCAGATGCCTACGAGTCTAAAGTGGGTGAGTTGATCTACGGTGAAGTGAAAAAGCAAACTAAAGATGGCTTTATCATTGACTTAGGTGACAATGCTGAAGCGTATCTTGCACGTGAAGAAATGATTGCAAAAGAAATTTTGCGTCCGAAGCAACGTGTAAATGCGATTTTGTTTAATGTGAACCGTGAAGGCCGTGGTGCACAACTACAATTGTCACGTGCCAAGCCTGAAATGCTCATCG
>NZ_JARAMO010000091.1:0-9949 GCF_028807275.1 Mameliella sp. AT18 | reverse complement strand
CAACCAAATCAATGGGTCCTGACCCTAGGACAGTTAGGTCGTAGCTTACGTCACTGTCCGATTTTCGGGTGGGGCAGCCTGCGGGGCTGCCCTTTGCGTTGCGGCCAGCCGGGCGATCAGTCGGAAATCGCGCCGTTGTCCTGGGTGGTGATGCTGCCCAGGTAGGACAGGATGAATTCCTGCACGGTGCGGTCCTCGATCCCGACGTGGCGCATCTTGGTGCCGGGCATGAAGCCGTCGTTGTCTTCCATCCAGGCGCGCAGGGCGGCGGGCGTCCAGACGATGCCAGAGGCTTCGAGCGCGATGGAATAATCGTAGTCGGGATAGCTGCCCGCCGCGCGGCCGATGACATTTTCCAGCGGCGGCCCGTAAGAGGCATGGTCGGCATCGACCGCGTGGCAACGGCGGCATTCACTGTCGAACAGGGCCTTGCCGGCGGAAATCTTGATCTCGTCGAATGTGTCTGCGCAGGCCGGACCGGCGATGAGCGCGGCGGCGAGAATGAGGGCGGTCTTCATGTCTGGTCTCCAGTGAGGTGCGCGATTCCCTGGTCCTGGCGCGATCCTCTGCCGATCATGGGCAAAAGCCATCCGCTGCTTTGGTCGTATTCCTGCGTGTGCGCGGATTGATCATGATCAAGGACAAGACATCAGGCCGTCCCCGACCATGTGGGACCACGGCTTGTTGCCTTTCGGATTCCCGGCAAGGCGCCCGGACTCCCCAAGGGATCGTTGCCCGATGCGGCAAGGATCCTCCCTTAATTCGGAGCTTTGCGGGATGGCCGGCGCAGACCCTTGCTCTGCGTCGGTCCTTTCCCGAAAGGCAGATCTGTCCGCCGGTTCCGGCAGGTTCAGAAGAGGGGAGCGTATTTCCGGTTGTCGGCGTCGGGCGTGACCTCATCCAGGTCATAGCCCGCGCCCTGCAGCCGCCGGGCCACCGGCAGGCCCGCCTTGGCGGCGCGGTCCACCATCGCACGGCCCGTGGCCTCGTCCCGGGCGACACCATGCCCCCGGATCAGCGCCAGCCCGTAGTTGAACTGGCCCACAGGATCGCCCGCCTCGGCGGCGCGCCGGTCCCATTCGGCGGCGGCATCGGGATCGTACTCGCCGCCCAGGCCGTTGTTCTGCAACTGGCCCATCCATGTCATCGCCGCCGTGTAGCCGCCCTTTTCGGCGCACAGGCGAAAGATCTCTCGCGCGTCGGCGTGATCGCCCTTCTTGGTGAAGTGATAGCCCGAGGCGCAGGTGGTCATGTCGGCCTGTCCGCGCCGGATGTTGTCGATCACCCGGTCCATGCCCATCTCGGGCGGGTTGAGGGTGCCCAGGTCTTCCTCGGCCCAGGCGGGGGTGGCGATCACGGTGCAGATCGCCAGGATGGTGATGCGCATCGCATCCTCCTTTCAAGGGATCGCGGCGGTCTGCTCCGCCGCGATGTGATTTGACCTAGCGTGTCGGAGCGGCGTGGCCATCACCCGCTCGACATTCTGCGATCAGGGCCGCAGCGCCGCGCCCCAGGGGAAACGGCCCACCTTGATGGTCTTAATCGCCTCGCGCTTGGCCACGTCGATCACCGTCACGTCGCCGGAGACACCGTTGGTGGTGAACAGCAGCGACTTGTCGCTGTTGAAGGCCATGTGCCAGACACGGCGCCCGACCAGGATGTATTGCTCGACCTCGAAGGTCTCGGCGTTGACGACGGCGACGTGGTTGGACGGCCCCAAGGCGACAAAGGCGGTCTTTTCCTCGCCGTCGAACTCGAATCCCACGGGCTGCACGCGGTCGGGGTGCACGCCCTTGACGGCAAAGTCGATCTTGGCCAGCTCTGCCTTGGTCTCGACATCGAAGACGCTGACCGTACCGCCGATCTCGGCAGACACCCAGAGCTGCGTCCCCCCGGCGGCGAACTCGGCATGGCGGGGGCGCGAATCGACCAGCGTATTGGCGACCAGTTCGCGGGTCTCGGTGTCGATCCAGTGCGCCATGTTGGTGGTTTCCGACGTGGTGATTGCCAGCTTGCCATCGGGCGAGACGGCCATGCCCTCTGGCTCGATCCCCACGTCGATCTGGGCCACGACGGTGCGGCTGACCACGTCGACGACGGTGGTGATCGCGTCATCCTCGTTGGCGATGTAAAGGTGCCGGTTGTCCGGGTGCAGGACGAATTGCTCCGGGTCCTCGCCCGAGGGCAGGTCGAACAGGATCTCGCCGGTATCGGGGTCCATGACCTGCACCGTGTCGCTGTCCGAGGCGCAGATATAGACCACCTTGTGATCGTGGCTGAAGGTGATGCCGCGCGGGCGGTCGCCGGTGGGAATGGTGCGCACCACTTCGAGCGTGGCGACGTCGATCACGCTGATCGTGTCGTCCTTTTCGTTGGTGACCCAGATTTCCTCGGCGGTGACAGGCGCGCCCAGCAGGCAGGCGGCAAGGCAAGCGGTGAGGGTCTTGTGGGTATTTTTACCAAGAAGAAACATCATGTCGGTCCTCAATTGCCGAATGCCGTGCAATCGGATTCAGGGGCGTCGCGGCCCAGCGTGTCGAGTTCGTTGACCTGGTGCAGGAAACCCTCGAGCGGGGCCTGTGCCACCACGGCGCGTTGCGTGACCAGCGGAATCGGCTGGCGCAGCTGGCCGTTCCAGTCGCGGAACGACAGCGGGCGGCCCTTGAAGCCGGCCAGTTCGAAATCGGGGCCCAGCAGGTAAGCGCGCAGGGTCGCGGTGTCGGCGGCACCGGTGCGGGTGACGGCCTCGCCCACGGCGCGCACGGCGGCCCAGGCGGCGTAGTCGCGCGATTGCATCGGGCGCGCGGCCAGGTCGGTGAACCGCGATTGCAGCTGTGCCGCGCCCCATTGTTCCACGACCTGCGCCCAGGCCACGGGCACCAGCCCCTCGGAGCCGGCAACGGGGCGGGGTATCCAGGTGTTGTAGGCGATGTAGCGACCGAAATCATGGATCTCGTCGGCGATCAGCAGGACGTCATGCGCCTTGAGGTCCTGGGTGAAGAGCGGCACCTCCTGGCTGGCATTGCGGCGCATGTCGGCGTCGAAGGCCCAGGTCTTTTCCGCGGTCAGGCGCATTCCGAACTTGGCCAGGCTGGCGCGCAGGGATTCGGCAAAGGCGATGTCATCCGGGTGAGTGCCGGTGATCATGGCCAGGTCGTTCCAGCGGCGGTTCAGCAGGAACTGCGCCAGGGCATCTGTGCGCATGGCATTGCTGGGCAGGGTGTGCAGGAGGTTTGCCCGGCAGTCCGCGCCGCGCAGGCGGTCATCGGGGGCGGCGCTGTTGAAAATCAGCGCGCCCGCCGCCTCGGGCAGGTCCGCCAGGGCCAGCGCCGCATCGGCGGGGGCGTCGAGCACGATCAGGTCGGTGGTCGCCAGAGCGGCGCGCGCCGCCGCGGCCAGATCGCCGCCGATGGGCACCTCCGTCACCTCCAGCGTCCAGGTCTGGCCCATGAACCGGCCGGTCGTGGCATTGTCGGCGAGGCCCAGCTCGGCCCCCTTCAGGCCGAGGTCCTCGGGAATCGGATCGAGGTTGGACAGGACGGGGGGCTGTTCGACCTCTTGCCGGAGGTAGTGAATCGTAACGGACACGTCGGCAACAGCAGCCGACGTGCCAAGGCACAAGGCCAGAGCCAGGCGCAGCAACATCGTGAAATCCTCCCTTTGCCAAGAGAGTAGGCAGCGTATTTTCCAGCGGAATAGGACCTTGGTCGAGGTTCCGCGCGGCTTGGGACTTAGGTCCAATAGCTTCGGTGCGAGACGGCCCCCTAAGAAAAGGGCAATCGCACCGAGGAGGAAACACGCACATGACCCGCAAGACCACTGCACTGAGCCTGGCCTTGATGTTCGGCGCCACGATGGCGCTGTCGCATGGGGACGTTGCCCCCCAGCCCGTCAACACCGATGCCCTGCCCGAAGTGGGCGAGGAATGGCTGACCGAAAACCCCTACCGCGATCAGGGAGACGACGTTTACTGGACCGCCGTCGAGATCGGCGCATCCGGCTACAACCAGAACTGCGCGCGCTGCCACGGGCTCGAGGTGATCTCGGGCGGGTTGGCGCCCGACCTGCGCTTTCTCGAAGCCGAGGAATACGGCGACGAATGGTACATGGAACGGTTCATCCACGGCTATACCCAGAACGGCACCACCAAGATGCCGGCCTTTGGCGAACTCCTGGGCCAGAAGGCGGCCTGGGCAATCCGCACCTACATCGAGGCGCGGCCCGACGATGAACAGATGGCAGAGCTGACGCCCGAGCTGAAGGGCCTGCGCGACCAGCTGGCCGCCTGGTCCGAGGATGCCTCGGGTGCCGACCCGGACGGGATGAAGGCCAAGCTGGACGAGATCGCCGCCGGGATCGAGACGCTGAGCGGTGCACCCGTTGCCGACAGCGCGGCCTATCGGGCCTCGGCGCTGATCGACGGCACGACCGATGGCTATCGGCTGGCTGCCGAGGCGCTGACCATCGGCCTGTCGGCGGCGCACTGACATGATTGCAGCGCGCCCCCTGCTGAAACTGTGCCTGGTGGCCGGCCTCTGGGCCGGCATCGCGGGCGCCGTCGAGGCGCGCTGCGAGGACTGGGTGCCGCAACCGAAACCCCAGAACGCCAGCCGCGACATCGTCGGTCAGGACATCGACCAGATCATGGAGCGCGGCTGGATCGAATTTGCCGTCTACGAGGATTACCCGCCCTATTCCTTCGAAGAAAACGGCAAGCCGCGCGGCGTCGACATCGAGATCGGGCGCCTGATCGCCGAGGATCTCGGTGTCGCGCCGCGCTTCAAGTTCGTGTCGGCGGGTGAAAACCTGGATGCCGACCTGCGTAACTATCTCTGGAAGGGGCCCGTGGTGGGCGGTGCCGTGTCCAACGTGATGTTGCGCGTGCCCTATGACAGCGCCTTTACCTGCCGGGTCGAACAGGTGGCCTTTACCGGCCAATACCAGACCGAGGGGATCGCCATTGCCTATGACAAGGCGGCCTATCCCGAGGAAAAACCTGTTCCGGCCTATTTCCGCTTTGATACCGTGGCGGTGGAAAACGACTCGATTGCCGATTTCTACCTGACCTCGCTGGCGGGCGGGCAGCTGAACGCCAATATCCGGCGATTCCCAACCACCGCGCAGGCGATGGCGGCGCTGGCGGCGGGCGAGGTGAAGGCGGCGATGGGCCCGATGGCCCAGCTGGAATACGGCCTGACGGATGACCTGGCCGTGCACCAGCCGCCCTTGCCCGGCTTCGCGGTGGGCAAGTGGACCATCGGGCTGGGGGTTAATTTCCGTTATCGTCCGCTTGGTTACGCGGTGGACGATGCGATCTACGCGGCGCTCGACGATGGGCGTATCGCGGCGATTTTCGAAAGCTACGGGTTGAGTTTCACGCCACCTGAGCGTTGAGTGATCCATAGCGAGCACAGGAACGGGGCTGCCCCTGGGCGACCGTCAGAAGGAAGAGGGTTGAGAGATGCAGATGAGTGACAGCCGCGAGATCGCGGCCCCGCGCGACGTGGTGTGGCAGGCGATCCTCGATCCAGAGGTGCTGAAGGCCTGCGTGCCCGGCTGCACCGAGATGACCGGATCGGCCGAAGAGGGTTTCGAGGCGACGGTGGTGCAGAAGGTCGGCCCGGTGAAGGCGACCTTCAAGGGCCAGGTCACGCTGGCCGACATGGACAAGCCGAACTCGGTCACGCTGAACGGCGAAGGCAAGGGCGGCGCGGCGGGTTTCGCCAAGGGCGGCGCCAAGGTCGACCTGGCAGAGACCGCCGACGGCGGCACCCTGCTCAGCTACGAGGTCGAGGCCAAAGTCGGTGGCAAGCTGGCGCAGCTGGGCAGCCGGATCATCGACGGTTTCGCCAAGAAGATGGCCGACCAGTTCTTTCAGAACTTCCAGGACGCGGTCGAAGGCCCGGCCGACCCTGACGCCGCCGAGCCCGGCGCGGACGGCGACGAAACCCACAAGAAAGGCTGGTTCAAGCGGCTCGTGAAGGGCTGACCCAGCGACATCGAGATACCCAGACAAGACATTTTATCCAGGGAGGATAGCGATGGCAGAAGTAACGATGACGGTGAACGGGAAATCCGTCACCAAGTCGGTCAAGGGCAACACGCTGATGACCGAATTCCTGCGCGACGAACTGCGGTTGACCGGCACCCACGTGGGCTGTGACACCTCGCAGTGCGGCGCTTGCAACATCCACGTCAACGGCAATCTCGTGAAGGCCTGCACCATGTTCGCCGGCGAAGCCGACGGCGCCGAGGTTTCGACCATCGAGGGCCAGGCCAACGCGGACGGCTCGCTGAACGTGATCCAGCAGGCCTTCCAGGACCATCACGGCCTGCAGTGCGGATTCTGCACCCCGGGCATGGTCATGGCGGCGGCCTCGCTGCTCAAGCAGAACCCCAAGCCGACCGAGGCCGAGGTGCGCGACTATCTCGAAGGCAACATCTGCCGCTGCACCGGCTACCACAACATCGTCAAGGCGATCCTGGCCGCGTCCGGGCAGGATGTCTCGGGCATCGCCGCCGAGTGAATTGACCCCGTGGCAGGATGACCTGCCGCGCAACCGATTTCCGCAAGGTGGGTCATCGGCCCATCGACTTTAGGGAGGAATCCACATGCCCAAGGATCATGGCATTGGAGCAAGCCAGAAACGGCGCGAAGACGTCCGCTTTCTGACCGGCGCCGGCAATTACACCGACGACATCAACCTGCACGGACAGGCCTATGTCTACTTCCTGCGTTCCGACATGGCGCATGGCAAGATCAACAAGGTCGATACCGAAGAGGCATCGAAGATGCCCGGCGTCGTGCGCATCTTTACCGGCGCCGATTTCGAAGGCATCGGCGGTCTGCCCTGCGGCTGGCAGGTGACTGACAAGAACGGCGACCCGATGAAGGAACCGGCTCACCCGGTCCTGGCCCAGGGCAAGGTCCGTCACGTCGGCGACCCGATCGCCGCCGTTGTGGCCGAGAGCCTCGAAGAGGCGCGCACCGCCGCCGAGGCCATCGAGCTGGACATCGAGGAACTGCCCGCCGTCGTCGACATGAAGGCCGCGCTGGCCGATGGCGCCGCCAAGGTGCACGACGATCTGTCGGACAACCTCTGCTATGACTGGCAGTTCGGCACCGACACGGAAACCACCGACAAGGCCTTTGCCGAGGCGGCGCATGTGACCACGCTGGAGCTGGTCAACAACCGCCTGGTGGCCAACCCGATGGAGCCGCGCGTGGCCGTGGGCGACTATTCCCGCGCCAACGATGAATCCACGCTCTACACCACCTCGCAGAACCCGCATGTGATCCGCCTGCTGATGGGCGCCTTCGTCCTTGGCATCCCGGAACACAAGCTGCGCGTCGTGGCGCCCGACGTGGGCGGCGGCTTCGGCACCAAGATCTTCCACTACGCCGAAGAGGCCTTCTGCACCTTCGCGGCGCGGCAGGTGAACCGCCCGGTGAAGTGGACCTCGTCGCGCTCCGAGGCCTTCATGTCGGACGCGCATGGCCGCGACCACGTCACCAAGATCGAGCTGGCGCTGGATGCGGACAACAACTTTACCGCCGTGCGCACCGACACCTACGCCAACATGGGCGCCTACCTGTCGACCTTCTCGTCCTCCGTGCCGACCTGGCTGCACGGGACGCTGATGGCCGGCAACTACAAGACGCCCGCCGTTCAGGTGAACGTCAAGGCCGTCTTTACCACCACGGTTCCGGTCGATGCCTACCGCGGCGCCGGCCGCCCCGAGGCGACCTTCCAGCTGGAGCGTGTCATCGACAAGGCCGCGCGTGAGCTGGGCGTCGATCCGATCGCGCTGCGCCGCCAGAACTTCATCACCCAGTTCCCCTACGAGACCCCCGTTGCGGTGGCCTATGATACCGGGGACTACGAGGCCACGATGGCCAAGATGGAAGAGCTGATGGACATCCCCGGCTTCCCCGAGCGCCGCAAGGCGTCGGAGGCCAAAGGCAAGCTGCGCGGCCTGGGCGTCAACTGCTTCATCGAGGCCTGCGGCATCGCGCCGTCGAACCTCGTGGGCCAGCTGGGCGCGCGTGCGGGTCTGTATGACGCGGCGACCGTGCGGGTGAATGCCACCGGTTCGATCAGCGTCATGGTCGGCGCACACAGCCACGGCCAGGGCCATGAAACCGCCTTCCCGCAGGTGGTCGCGGAAATGCTGGGCATCGACGAATCGATGATCGACATCGTGCATGGCGACACCAGCAAGATCCCCTTCGGCATGGGCACCTACGGGTCCCGTTCCATCGCGGTCTGCGGCTCGGCAATGGTCCGCGCCACGGAGAAGATCATCAACAAGGCCAAGAAGATCGCCGCCCACCTGCTCGAGGCCGCGGAAACGGACATCGAGCTGAAGGACGGCCAGTTCTCGGTCGCGGGCACGGACAAGTCCGTGGCCTGGGGGGATGTGACGCTCGCCGCCTACGTGCCGCACAACTACCCGCTCGAGGACATCGAACCGGGCCTCGAGGAAACCGCCTTCTACGACCCCTCGAACTTCACCTACCCGGCGGGCGCCTATGCCTGCGAGGTCGAGCTTGACCCCGAGACCGGCGAAGTGACCATCGAGAAGTTCGTGTCGGCGGATGATTTCGGCAATGTCATCAACCCGATGATCGTCGAAGGCCAGGTGCATGGCGGCATCGCCCAGGGCATCGGCCAGGCGCTGCTGGAAAATTGCGCCTACGACGAGAACGGCCAGCTGCTGAGCGCGTCCTACATGGACTACGCGATGCCGCGCGCCGACGACCTGCCGCACATGGCGAACTACACGGTGGACCACTCCTGCCAGACGCCATGCACGCACAACCCGTTGGGTGTGAAGGGCTGCGGCGAGGCCGGGGCCATCGGCTCGCCGCCGACGGTCGTCAACGCGGTGATCGACGCGCTGCAGTCCGGCGGTCACAAGGTCGAGCACATCGACATGCCCGTGTCGCCCTCGCGCGTCTGGGCGGCGATGAACGGATAATCCCCGCCCCCGGCCCTGGATACAGGGCCGGGGGAGATCAACAGGAGGATATGAGATGTATTCATTCGACATGGTACGGCCCACCAGCGTGGCCGATGCGGTTTCGGCCCTGGGCCAGGACGAGGCGCAGGCCCTCGGTGGCGGCCAGACCCTGATCCCGACCCTGAAACAGCGCCTGGCGATGCCGTCCGTGCTGGTCAGCCTGTCCGGCATCGAAGAGATGAAGGGCGTCTGCCGCGAGGACAACGGCGACCTGACCATCGGCGGCGGCACCACCCATGCCACCGTCGCGGCCGAGGCGGCGGCGCATTACCCGGGGCTGGCCAAGCTGGCCGGTGGTATCGGCGATCCCGCGGTCCGCAACCGCGGCACCATCGGCGGGTCGCTGGCCAACAACGACCCGTCCGCCTGCTACCCGGCGGCGGCTCTGGGGTCGGGCGCGACCATCGTGACCAACACCCGCGAGATCGCGGCGGACGACTATTTCCAGGGCATGTTCACCACCGCCCTCGAAGAAGGCGAGATCATCACCTCGGTCCGGTTCCCGGTGCCGGAGGCGGCGGGCTACGCCAAGTTCGAACAGCCCGCCTCGCGTTTTGCGCTGACGGCTGTCTACGTGGCCAAATACGCCGACGGCGTGCGCGTCGCGGTCACGGGGGCGTCGGAAAACGGCGTCTTCCGCTGGACCGAGGCGGAACAGGCGCTGTCGTCCAACTTCTCGCCCGACGCGGTGGCCGGCCTGTCGGTGCCCGCCGACGGCATGATCTCGGACCTGCACGGCACGGGGGCCTATCGTGCCCACCTGGTTGGCGTGATGACCAAGCGCGCGGTCGCCGCGGCCAGCTGATCCAGCTGCAAGAGCTTCGAACCCCCGGTCCCTGGCCGGGGGTTTTTTCATGCCAGATGTTTCTTTGGGCCAAAAATACCTCCAGGGGAGGCGACCGAAGGGAGACGGGGGCAGCGCCCC